>CALMHE010000444.1 GCA_937863865.1 uncultured Anaerolineaceae bacterium
CGACGATTAGATTTTTCCGCCCATATTCGACAACGTCCTCCTGGTAGTCAAGGCTGGCTATTGCACCGCTTGGATTCTTGGGATAATTGATCCATAATACTTTTGCGCGTCTGGCAATATCAGCGGGAATGGCATCCAGGTCTGGCAGGAATCCATTTTCTCGAAGCAGCGGCATGTAATGGATCTCACCACCTGCAATAATGCCACTGGCAGAGTAGACTGGATAACCAGGATCAGGCACCAGAGAGACATCCCCAGGATTAAGGAGGACTTCACTCAGGTTAAAAAGCCCTTCCTTGGAGCCGATGAGCGCCAGGACTTCAGTTTTTCCATCCAGGTCGACATTGAAACGCTTTTTATAATAGTCAACAATCGCCTGGCGGAATGCAGGTGTACCACCATTGGCTGTATACCCATGGACATCCGGTCTTTCAGCAGATTTTTGAAGCTTTTTGATAATGAAATCTGCCGGTGGGAGATCGGGTGATCCCATATCAATCCGGATTACATCCACACCTTTGGCTTTCAGGGCATTGATCTTTTGACCAAGAGCTGCAAAGAAATATGGTTTGAAAGATGCAATTCGGTCTGCTGGGTAAATGAAGGAAGTTGATGTATTCATGTTTCTCCGTTTTGTAGATTTATTGAATTTTGTTGAGTTAATGCCGCAAACAACCTGGCAGTTTTTTCATCAGGTGGTTCAGGATGAACAGGCAATAGAACATGAAATGTCGAACCTGGACATTTTTCTTCATCGCAACCGGGGGATTCCATCCAGATCGAACCACCATGTGCTTGAACAATACCTTTTGCGATGTGAAGCCCCAGACCGGGTCCTCCGCCCTTAAATTTGGTTTTACTGCTTGAGTGAAGTGATGAGTCGCCAAGTCTGCCAAATTTATCAAAAATCAAATCCTGGTCATCCTGAGCGATACCTATTCCAGTATCTGAAATAATCACCTCAACAAATCCGGGGAGTTTTCTCCCATTCACATCAATACTTCCGCCATCCGGGGTGAATTTTATGGCGTTGATCAGAATGTTGCGGAAAACTTGAGTCAAGCGTTCAGGATCACCATATGTCATTTCGTCACAGCCAGGAAAGATATGGATTATGAGGTTTTGATTCCTGGAATTTAATTTAGGTTTTAATTCAATTTCAATCACAGTGAGAAGCCGGTTAATCCATATTGGTTGAAAGGAAAGTTCTAGCAGGTTATTGTCAATCATGGTTACATAGATCATATCATCAATTATGGATTGAAGGCGCCTTGTTCCCATGGTGATTCCATCCATCAACTCCATATCCCGATCGGAGGTTGACATCTGGTTGAGAGAATACATCAACATGGCTGAATAACCGTCAATGAGGGTGAGGGGAGTCTTCAGCTCATGTGCTGCTACGGAGATAAATTCTGATTTACGACGATCCAATTTTTCCAATCTTTGCTGAATGAACTCCAATCGCCTGGAATTATGATCCATCTTTTCCTGGG
>CALMHE010000445.1 GCA_937863865.1 uncultured Anaerolineaceae bacterium
TTTTGTTTTGTTTTACTTTTGTTTTTTTTTTTTCAAGCAGAGGACGGCATACGATATGCTCAGGAGTTTCGTTTCATCGGAGAGGCGTCATACGAGCTGTAGTCCGGTCTCGTGGGCTCGGAGATGTGTATAAGCCACAGCCACCGAAGGCTGGTTTCGCAATGTTTCCTCGTTTCCCAACCCGGTGGATTATCAATGGAAGGTGGTACTGACTGGATTGACAAACCCTCTGGATATGGCTGATGCAGGTGACGGTCGCATGTTTTTCGTTGAAAAGAAGGGTGTCATCCGTCTGGCTGTGGATGGTATCCTGCAGGAGATTCCTTTCCTGGATATCAGCAATCAAGTTGGCTCGCAGGGAATGGAACAGGGTCTCCTGGGGCTGGCATTGGAACCCAATTTTATTTCCACCGGACGGTTTTATGTCAACTATACCGACCAGGATGGTAATACCAACATTTCGCGTTTTACATCCCCTCCCGGTGCTCTCCAGGCAGCGCCGGGAAGTGAGGTTCAACTTCTTTTCATCACCCAGCCATTTGAAAATCACAATGGGGGCGGGCTGGCGTTCGGTCCGGATGATTGTCTTTATATCGGGGTTGGAGATGGAGGCTCCCATGGGGATCCACAGGGGAACGGTCAATCGCTTGATACCCGGCTGGGAAAGCTGCTGCGCATTGATGTGATCAACCGGGAATACTACTCCATCCCGCCGGATAATCCAGACTTAAAAAGTGAGTTTCCTGAAATTTGGGTTTATGGGCTGCGTAATCCCTGGCGATTTTCCTTTGACAGAGCGTCCGGTGATCTTTACCTGGCGGATGTGGGACAGGATTCATTTGAAGAAGTAAATTATCTTCACTGGACGGTGGATGGCGGGGTTAATTTTGGTTGGAATTTCCGCGAGGGAATGCATCCATTCGCAGAAACCCCGCCGGCAGGAGTGACATTGATGGATCCCGTCTGGGAATATGGGCATGATCAGGGCTGTTCCATCACCGGCGGATATGTCTACCGGGGAAAACAATTGCAGGATTGGGAGGGCATTTACCTGGCGGGTGACTATTGCAGCCGGAAAGTCTGGGGTTTGCTGCGAATGCCGGACGGAAGCTGGCAGACCAGGTTATTGTTCGAGGATGTGGGGGGACGCATCAGTTCCTTTGGTCGGGATGCGGACGGTGAAATATACCTTCTGAGGTATGATATTGGCGATATACTCCGCCTGGAGCACAAGTAACTGGTATGCCCAGGCGGACGGGTTGAATAATTAAAAATCCCCCGCCTGTCGAGGAGGGGGATTTACTTATCGATGGAAATCAAATTACTGGATGACGCCCAGTCTGCGTCCCACACTGGAAAACGCCTGCAGACCGGCATCCAGGTCCTCCCGCTCATGGGAAGCGGAGATCATCACGCGGATGCGTGCCTTGCCCCGGGGAACCGTTGGGAAGCCCAGCGACATGGCAAAGACATTGGCATCAAACAATTCCCGGCTGAATTGCTGTGCCAGGGGAGCTTCCCCCAGCATGACGGGGGTGATGGGGGTTACGGATTGACCGATATCGAAGCCCAGGCGTTTCATTTCACCCTTGAAATAATGGGTGTTTTTCCAGAGCCGGTCCACCAGTTCGGTGGATTCTTCCAGGATATCCAGGGCGGCGATGGTGGCGGCGACATCCGCCGGTGTGACCGCCGAGGAGAACAGGAAAGGTCGTCCACGCTGACGCAGCCATTCGATGATGATGGCTTTACCGGCGACGATCCCACCCACCACGCCAAAGGCTTTGGAAATGGTTCCGACTTCCACATCAACCTTGCCGTGCAAGCCGAAATGATCCACGATGCCGCGTCCACCCCTGCCCAGTACACCTTCACCATGGGCATCATCCACCATTAAAAGAATATCATGGGCATTGGAAATTTCACAGATTTTATCCAGGGGGGCAACATCGCCGTCCATACTGAACACACCATCGGTGATGATGAGTCCCCGGCGGTAGGTGCCCCCGGCTTCCTTGATTGCCCGTTCAAGATCAATGGGGTTATTGTGGGCATAGCGGACGATGCGGGCACCGGAAAGGCGGCTGCCGTCGATGATGCTGGCATGATTTAGTTCATCGGAGAAAATCACATCCTCCTTGCCAACCAGAGCGGGGATGGTTGCGGTATTGGCGCAAAATCCGCTCTGGAAGGTGATGGCGGCTTCCACACCCTTGAAGGCAGCCAGGCGCCGCTCCAATTCCAGGTGCAGGTCCATGGTTCCGGCAATGGAACGCACTGCACCGGGTCCAACCCCGTATTTATCCAGGATTTTTTTGGCGGCAGCTACCAGCCGCGGATGGTTTGCCAGCCCCAAATAATTGTTGGAGCAAAAATTGAGAACACGTTTGCCATCCACGATCAACCAGGCACCCTGAGCTGATTCGATCGTGCGAATACGGTTGTACAAACCAGCTTCCTTTAAACTACTAATTTCCTGATTAATCCATTCATAACGATTGGTCATCATAACTCCTCATCTGTACTTATAAGAGGGAATGGTTTCACAGCCTGTCCAATGATAAAATGACTGCAGGACTCATTATACAACGACTTGACAGCGTAATTCATCAGAGGGTGCGGGGACAAAAATCATGATTGATCAATTTCGTCGGTCGGACCGGGTGGGGAGGATAAATAGCCCATTTCCAATAAAACCCGGCGAATGGCATCAGCGGCACCGGGTTTGATGACGATGATCGTGGGTGATAATATTTCGCCCAACCAGCGTGATGCCCGGCTTTTGCGCAATGCTTCCAGAATTGCAGGCGAATCCACCCGCAGAAGGGTGGCTTCCTGCAGCCGGGCCTGCACACCGACCTGATCCCATCTTTCCAGCGCCTGGATAAAAGTGGGCGGCAGGGGGGTGGAACCGTGCCGGCGAAGCAACGCCAGAAGCTGGGATGTTTTCAAGCCCTGGGCGCGGGCATGTTCCAATGAATCAGGTGTCACCTGATACCGGTAGTCCTCCCGGTTTTCAGGCAGCCATTCACAAAAGCGGGCTGCCTGGTAACGCATTGCACGCGGTGACCGAAAGGGCATCATTAAAATTCCATCTGATGTGACGCGCAGATTTTCCTCGTCCGGCGGCAGGTTGGTGGGAGGTATCGAGTGCCAGAGATCGGCAGACCAGGTGGACAAGGAAAAAGCCGCGGGTGGGGCATCAATTTCAGGTGCAGCCAGGTTCACCAGACCCAGCCAATGCATGGGTCCGCAGATGAGGTAACGGATCAGTGCGCCGTCGACATCATCCCAATGGGAAAATCCGCGCAGGTATTGACCGCTGCCCGCCTGTTTGATGAACCACGAGTCATAATCACCGGCGGGTCTTTGAAAATCCGGATGCCGGCTGTGGATGGTGCTGACAAAAGCGGAAATACTCCACCAGGTTCCGGCAGGCACAAGACTGATCCAATCCATCACAGCTTTGCGCGCCTCGTATGGGTTGTTGGTCCAGTTCCCTTCAGTTACCAGGTCGGGGAGCTGACGTAATTCATTGAATATTTGGCTTTGAGACCAACCTTGCAGGAGTTTAAGCAAAGCCTCCGGGCGGGGGGATTCCAAGAAAGCACGGGCTGCTTCCGGCAGGGGTTGTCCATTTGTATCCAGCAAACCGATGGCATCCAGCAAATCCCTAAATACGGCTGCCGGGAGAGCGGCACCGGTCACGGTAAATTGCGGGGGTTCCATTCCCAACCGGGAGGCAGCCAGATAAGTACAGGCATCATCCAAAATGCGGTCCGTGGCTGGAATATGGATGGCTGACTCGCGGGGTGTTGCCGGACGACCAGGCGGTGTTTCAATGGAAGCAGACTGAAAAACCCGCAAACCGTGCAGCGGTAAATCATCCGGGATATAGGCAGCTTCTTGCAACTCTGGAGGG
>CALMHE010000446.1 GCA_937863865.1 uncultured Anaerolineaceae bacterium
TCAATGGTCAATTAATCCAGGAAAATGATTTTCAGATCCCTCTTGCCAATGGGGATGTTATTTTATTATTCCCCGCTGTATCCGGGGGATGATTTGAGGTGACCCATCATGACAGCTATGCTTATCCTGCCTGAGTGGATGATAACAAAAGCCCCATTGGCTCCCCTGCGGAATTGGGGAGTACGGATTGAGGATGGAATTATCACTCACCTGGGTTCCCATGAAGAACTTCGCCAGTCCCACCCTGATATTGATATTTTGGAAGCGCCAAACCAGGTGCTTTCTCCGGGTTTTGTAAATGCTCATACGCATCTATACGGTGTTCTGGCTCACGGAATCCCTCTTGAAAAGGCTCCCGAGGGTTTTTGGCCATTTTTAAGTGAATTTTGGTGGCCGATGGTCGAGGACCGAATTGACCATCAGATGTTACGATCCGCCATCCCCTGGCAATGCTCACAGATGATCAAATCTGGTGTCACGAGTTTCTACGATTGTCTCGAAGCACCTAATTCCCTGCCCGGTTGTTTAAAACTTGAAGCAGAAATCGTTGAACATTTCGGACAACGCGCCATCCTGTCATTCGAAGCCACCGGGCGTGTCAGTCCGGAAAACGCTGGGATGGGTTTACATGAAAATGTGGAATTTACTCGAGAGAGAAAACGAAACGACGGTCTGGTGCAAGGTCTTGTATGTTTTCACACCACTTTCACATGCGATGAAAAACTTATTCTCAGGGCATTCGAATTGGCGGCAGAACTTGATTGTCTGGTGCATATGCATTGCTCCGAGGGCACATATGAACCGGAAATGATGCTCAAGAAAAATGGGAAACGCCCGATTGAGTTGTATTATGAACTTGGAGTGGCAGGAGAAAGGATGCTGGCTTCGCAATGTGTGCAATTAAGCCCGCGCGAGATAAATATTATCGCTGAAAGCGGGATACGCGTTGTCCATATGCCTCTCTCAAATTGCGAAGTCGGTGGGGGGATCGCACCCATTCCACAGCTGTTGGCTCAAGGAGTGACAGTTGGGTTGGGCTCCGATAGCTACATCGATAACTTTTTTGAGGTCATGCGTGGGGCATTTCTTATTCACAAGGCAAACCGGCAGGATCCAAGGGTCATGCCCGCGGGACAGGTCTGGAAACTGGCAACAATAGGAGGAGCCCAGGCATTAAAACTAAAGAATGTCGGCTGCATCCAACCTGGCTGGCAGGCAGACCTTCAATTAATCGATGTTGATTTTCCCACTCCGTGCGGGGAATGGAATTTATATGATCAACTCATCTTATACCGGAATCCACAAAGTGTTCGCATGGTCATGACAGCTGGCAGGATCCTTTATCAAAATGGAAACCTTTCTTATGGAGATGAAGTGAAGATGCGGAATGACTTGCTGGTTCAAGCCAATCGGCTTTGGGAAAAAGCTCAAAAATAATAAAAAATTCATTATGGAGTCGTTATGCACACACGTTTTGCACTTTATCTTCAGGATAAACACAATATTCCTTATGAGATGGAAATCGTAAGGTATGCTGAGGAACGGGGTTTTAGTGAAATCTGGCAGGCAGATACCCGCCTGGCACGCGATTGCATTGTCATGATGAGTGCATTTCTTGCCAACACCAAGCGGTTGCGATTTGGATCTGGTGTGTTACCCATTTGGACTCGCAACCCGGCCATTATTGCCGCCACATGGAGTACCATGTGGGAACTGGGTGGGAAATATCAGGATCGGGGCAGGGTGATGCTGGGTTTGGGTGCCTGGTGGGAACCGATTGCCAGCCGGGTTGGCGTGGAACGAAAAAAACCACTCCAAGCCATGCGCGAAAATATCGAAGCCATTAAACAGTTATTCACCATGCAGGAGGTCAATTATCAAGGGCAATTTGTCAACCTTGATCG
>CALMHE010000447.1 GCA_937863865.1 uncultured Anaerolineaceae bacterium
GTGCCGGCGTATATGGATATAACTTTGATGGCTATTGGCGCGATATTGGAACCATCCGCGCTTTCTACGAAACAAATTTGGCATTGACCGAAGAGAATCCTGGATTTAACTTCTACGACCCAGATAAGCCCATTTTTACGCACCCGCGGTTTTTGCCTTGCTCTCAGGTAATTGGCTGTACGCTTAAGAACGCCTTGATTGCTGAAGGTTGCCTGGTTTCGGATGCTACGATTGAACACTCAATTGTTGGCTTACGCAGCCAAATCGGTGAGGGCTCAGTAATCAAAGACTCGATTTTGATGGGCGCGGACTACTATGGCACGTTGCGGAACGGCGCCCCGATTGGTATCGGTAAAAACTGCCAAATCTGCTGCGCCATTATCGATAAAAACGCCAGCATCGGCGATAATGTGGTCATCAAACCTTTCCCGATTGATCGCGATGTAGACCACCCGCTCTATGCTGTGCGGGATGGCATTGTGGTGATTCCCAAGAACGCCACGCTTCCCGATGACACCTATATTGGTCCTGGTGTTCCGGTGGAGTGATAATCACGCATCAACCGGGCAGGCACAAGAAAATGCCTGCCCGGATTTTTTATATGGAAATCTGTAATTATTTTAGGCGGTAAATGTAATGGATTTGATGGAAGGCACTTGTAATTTTTTCGGAGAGGTATAATCTATTAACGTGAAATCATCTGATGTTTGGACACGGAGCGGAGCAAGGGTTTGTTCATTTCCATGGGAATTAAAACCGTTGAACCGCTCTTAATTTTAATGATTGTAACTTTGTAAATTTTTAAGGAGGAAGATGATGCCAAAAGAATCGAATCAGGCGGTCAAACCGCCGGCAGATGACCTGGACATCAGCTGGTACTCAAAGAGTGCCGAGGACGTCCTTTCGGAGCTGCAAACACAGTTCCATGAGGGCCTGTCATCCGACGAAGCTGCCCAACGTCTGGAAAAGGTGGGTCCCAACCAGTTGGTGGAAGCCCCCCGACCCACATTCATGCAACTGGTTCTCAACCAGTTCAAGGATTTCATCATTATCCTGTTGATTGTTGCTGCTGTTATTTCCGCCCTGTTGGGCGAGTACATTGACGCAGGCGCAATCATGTTGATTGTCATCCTGAATGCCGTGCTTGCTGTCATCCAGGAAAGCCGTGCCGAGCAGGCGCTGGCTGCCCTGAAGAAGATGGCCGCGCCGGAAGCTCAGGTCATGCGGGATGGGCACCGGGTTTCCATCCCCACCCACGACCTGGTTCCGGGTGACATTGTCTTCCTGGAGGCTGGTTATTACGTCCCGGCGGATATTCGCCTGATAGAAGCAATCAACCTCAAGGTGGAAGAAGCAGCCCTGACCGGTGAATCGATGCCGGTGGAGAAAAATGCTGCTGTAACGCTGGACAAGGATATCCCCATTGGGGATCGTCGCAATACCGCCTTCATGGGCACGGTGGTTTCCTACGGTCGCGGGCGCGGTGTGGTTACCAGCACCGGGATGACCACCCAGCTCGGCTTGATTGCCACCATGCTGCAAAGCGTGGAGGAAGAGGAAACTCCCCTCCAAAAACGTCTTGCCCAGCTCGGCAAATTGCTGGGATACGCAGCCTTGGCAGTATGCGCCCTGGTCTTCCTGGTTGGTTTTATCCGCGCCCTTGGCAGCACCGACCTGACCTTCCTGCAAATGTTCTCCACCAAGGAAGGTTTGGAAAAAGTTGTTGAACTCTTCATGATTGCCGTCAGCCTGGCGATTGCGGCAGTGCCGGAAGGCTTGCCCGCAGTTGTCACCATCAGCCTGGCACTGGGGATGCGCGAGATGGTGCAGCGCCACGCCCTCATCCGGCGGCTTTCTTCGGTGGAAACGCTCGGCTCCGCCACCGTCATCTGCTCTGATAAGACCGGCACCCTGACCCAAAACGAAATGACCGTGACAAAAATCTGGGTGGATGGTCAGTTCTTTGACATTACCGGCACCGGTTACCAGCCGGTGGGTGAATTCCAGGTGGATGGAAAAACAGTCAATATTCGTGAATACCCTGCCGCATTGACGACCCTCTGGGTGGGCGTTCTTAACAATGATGCCCAGCTTGAGAAAATCGAGGAAAATGGCGGGACCTATCACATCATTGGCGATCCGACCGAAGGTTCCCTGCTGGTGGCTGCCGCCAAGGCGGACATTCTGCCGGAAACCATGGGGCAGTTGTATCCCCGCGAAAACGAAATCCCCTTTGACTCCACCCGCAAGCGCATGGTGACCATCCACGGTATTCGTGATCTGCGCCCCGACCTTGCCCCGGGCACCCTGGCGCAACACGGGGAGGAATACACCATCGCTGTCAAGGGCGCGCCGGATGTGGTGTTGAACCTCTGCAATCGCTACCAGGCAATGTCGGATAAGGAAGCCCACCCGCTGGATGAAGAAGCCCGCAAGCGGATCCTGGATGCCAACGATGCCATGACGAAACAGGCGCTGCGCGTCCTGGGCGTGGCATACCGCGTCATTCCTGCCATGCCTTCTGAAGTCAACAGTGATGACCTGGAGAAGGATCTGATCTTTGTCGGCTTGATCGGCATGATTGATCCTGCCCGCAAGGAAGTGAAGCCTGCCCTAGCCACCGCCCGTGAGGCTGGCATCCGCACCATCATGATCACCGGAGATTATCCCAACACCGCTCGCGCCATTGCAGAGCAGATTGGTTTGCTGCGCCCGGGTCACGGGGTGATGACCGGCTCCCAGATGAACGAACTGGATGATGATGCCATGCGCCGCGAAGTGATGCACACGGATGTGTTTGCCCGCGTCTCGCCGGAACACAAAATGCGGATTGTGGACGCCCTGCGTTACAACCAGCAGGTGGTTGCCATGACCGGTGACGGTGTCAATGATGCTCCTGCAATCAAGGCGGCGGATATCGGCGTGGCAATGGGCATCACGGGTACCGATGTTGCCAAGGGCACTGCCGACATGGTACTGACCGATGATAACTACGCCTCCATCGTCTCGGCGATCGAGCAGGGTCGTATCATTTACGCCAATATTCGCAAGTTTGTCTATTTCCTGCTCTCGTCCAACGTGGCGGAAATCATGATCATCTTCCTGGCAACGCTGGCGGGGTTGCCAACTCCCCTGACTGCCATCCAGTTGTTGTGGTTGAATCTGCTGACAGATGGTGCCCCTGCCCTGGCGCTTGCCATGGAAAAGGGCGACCCTGATGCAATGCAGCGTCCGCCACGACCCACCACGGAGCCGATCATCAATGGACCCATGCAGGGCGGCATCGGCATTCAAACGGTACTTCAAACCGGTGCAGTGTTGGGGGCATTTGCCCTGGGTCTGATCTGGGAACTGACCAAGAGCGGCTATGATGTCCCGCAAGGGTTTGGTGCGCTTGGTTTCCTGCTCCAGTTTAAGGATTGGGCAGCTGTGGGCGGCGATGTGCGGATTGCTGAAACCATGGCATTCGTCACCCTGTCGCTCTGCGAATTGTTCCGTGCCTACACGGTTCGCTCTGAACGGGCATCGGTCTTCCAGTTGGGTGTGTTCTCCAACAAGTGGATGCAGTATGCAGTCGGACTTTCCCTCATTTTGATGGTTGCAGTTGTGACCGTTCCCTTCCTGCAGGACATTTTTGAAACCCAAGTCCTGGCACTGAACGAGTGGCTTGCGGTGGTCGGGTTGGCATTACTCCCGGCAGTCGGCGAGGAAATCTACAAATTCTTCCTGCGCCGGGCTGACCATAGCAGGGTTGTGCTTGAGGATTAGGGATCTGATCCAACAGGGAAATCAGTCGAAGCTAAAGAGTATGCCCGGTATATCCGGGCATACTTTATTTTCAAAAGGGGGACTATTCCCAGGCATCCTTGATGCGCCGGTAACTTTCCGACAGGTCTTCCGGCAAAACCCGCGTTTCGCCGACTGCGCTCATGAAGTTGGTATCACCACTCCAACGCGGCACCACATGAATATGGATGTGTTCCGCCACCCCGGCGCCGGCTGCAGAGCCGATGTTTGCGCCCATGTTGAAACCTTCGGGATGATATACCTTGCGCAGGGCTGACATGGCGCGTGTCACCAGTTGCATGATTTCCCCCAGCACGGCTGCATCCAATCCTTCCAGTGAGGGCATGTGCTCGAATGGTACCACCATTAGGTGACCGGAAGTGTAGGGGTAGCGGTTCAGCATCACAAAAGCCCGCTCGCCGCGGTGGAGGATCAGGTTGGCGGGATCATCCATTTGAGCGATCCCGGTACAAAAAAAGCAATCGGTATGATGGGCATGGTGCATAATATATTTCATCCGCCAGGGGGAAAAGATATATTGCATGGTCAAATTTTATCACATCCCAATTTATTGACACCCCCGCCCAATCAAGGTATGCTTGAAAACATGCTCCAACCCACCCTTTTTGCACCCCAAACTCTCTCCGTCAGCGATCTGACCCGTTATCTGCGCGCTGTTTTGGAAAGTGATCCGGTGTTGCAAAATATTTGGGTGCTGGGCGAGGTGTCCAACCTGTCCAGACCGGCGTCAGGGCATGTTTATTTCACCCTGAAGGATGAACGCTCGGCGTTAAAATGTGTCATCTGGCGTCCTGCAGCCCAGCGGGTGGGTCACCTGTTGCAAAATGGGAAAGCCGTGGAGGCGCACGGGGAAATCAGCGTGTACGAACGCGACGGGGTGTATCAATTGTATATTGATGCCCTGCGCCCTGCGGGTGAGGGGGCACTGTTCCAGGAATTTCTGCGCCTGAAGGCGCAGCTGGAGGCTGAAGGGTTGTTTAATGGGGAACTCAAGCGCCCGCTCCCGGAATACCCGCAACGTATTGGAATTGTCACCTCAGCCACGGGAGCGGCATTGCAGGATATGCTCCACACCATTCAACGGCGCTGGGCATTGGCGGATGTGCTGGTTTCACCCTGCTCCGTGCAGGGGGCTGAAGCGCCGTTGGAGATCATCGCCGCCTTGAATCGCCTGGCAAACCTGTCACAGCTGCCGGATGTAATCCTGATCACCCGCGGAGGAGGTTCATTGGAAGACCTGTGGGCATTCAATGATGAGCGGGTTGTCCGGCAGATTGCGGCGTCACCCATCCCCACGGTGACTGGCATTGGGCATGAAACGGATTTCACTCTGGCGGATTTTGCTGCTGATCTGCGGGCGCCCACCCCCACCGGGGCGGCAGAGATGGCAACCCCGGATTCTGCCGAGCAAAAACAAACCATATCCCACCTGGAGCGCACTCTGGCGGATGCCTGCCTGCAGGGGGTGCAGGAATTGCGGGTGGCATGGATGAATTTACAGCACAACCTTGAGCGTCTGAGCCCGCTGGGATTGGTGCGCTCCGATCAGCAACGGCTGGATGGGCTCTCGGAACGCCTGCGGATATCATGGAACCATGCGGTTGAACTCAAGCGCTTGAATTTACAGGGATTGACTCACCGGCTGGGCGGGTTGAATCCGCTGGCAATCCTGGGGCGGGGTTATGCCATCGTCACAACCGGGACGGGACAATTGGTGCGCCGTCCCCTGGATTTATGTACCGGTCAGCCGCTGGATGTGCAGGTGGCGGAGGGGCATTTCAGCGTGCAGGTGACGGCAATTACTCCTCCTGAATTTCAGGAAAAGGAGCAGGAATGAAGGAAAATAAAGAAATTCCCGTGGAACAGCTTGCCTACGAGCAGGCGCTGGCTGAACTTGAGCAAGTGGTGGCTTCGCTGGAGGCGGATCAGCTGGCATTGGAGCAGATGATCGCCCTGTTTGAACGCGGCAGGCAGCTCTCCCGGCGCTGCATGGAGCTGTTGCAAACCGCCGAACTGCGGGTTCAAATGTTGAACGAGCAGGAAGATCAATAATCATGCGTGATTTGGTGAACAACCAGGTCCTGGTTGCGGCATTGCTGGGCTGGATAATTGCCCAAACATTAAAGCTGCCCATCTATTATTTGAAATACAAACGCTGGAACTGGGCGCTCTGGTTTGCTGCTGGCGGCATGCCCAGTTCGCATTCATCACTCATTTCCGCCACCACACTGGCATGCGGTCTGTACGAGGGTTTTGGATCACCGGTGTTTGCCCTGGCATTTGCAGTTGCCATGGTGATTTTATATGATGCCGCCGGGGTGCGCCGCCAGGCAGGTCTGCATGCCCAGCGCATTAATCACCTGATTGAGGAAATCTTTTCCGGTCATCCCATCACCCAGGACCGGCTGAAGGAAGTGCTGGGGCACACGCCACGCGAAGTGTTGGTGGGAATGCTGTTGGGGATTGTGATTGCGATTTTCCTGAAATTCATCTGGCCATAGACCGCCATGCTATAATTCTTCCATAGGCGGATTTCCCTTTTGTTCCCACATGGAGGGGGGTAGCTGTGCCGCTGTTATGGCTTTCATTGGCGTTTTTGTTGGGGCTGGCGCTGCCATTGAAACTGCACTGGGGGTACTGGCTGGGTATGGCGGTCATTTTCGCTGCCCTGACGGTTTTGGAATTACGCGGGCACAACCTTCCGGTCTGGTTTGTCAGGCTGCGAAGAACATTAAAACTGCCCGTGGCAATGGTGATGACAGCCCTTCTGATGGGTGGTTTACGCGGAGCTCTGGATGCTCCCCATTGGACGGAACGCAGCCTGGGTTGGTATGCCAATGGTGACAGGGTGCGGGTGAGCGGTGTTGTTGTGGATCTGGCGGACATGCGCCCGGCATTCACCCGTGTGCGGGTGCGGATGGATAGGATCTCTATAAATCCAGTGAGTGGCTGGCAGCCGGTGAGGGGTACTGCGCTGGTCACCCTGCCGGCGGGCAGGGCTTTCTCCTGCGGTGAGCGGTTGGAACTAAATGGCATGATCACGCTTCCCGAAGATTCGCCGGGATTTTCCTATCGGGCATACCTGGACCGCCAGGGTATCCAGACCATCATGGAATATCCCTGGCTTGTGAAAAGTCCGACCAAAGAAATGCGAACCGGAGCCGTGCTTCTGTGTACGGTCCGCCAGGCAGCCAACCAGGTGGTCGTGCGCATCCTCCCCCAGCCTGAATCCGCCATTTTGGCGGGTGTGGTGCTGGGGATGGAACATGACCTGCCGCCCGAGCTGGTGGAAGCCTTTCGGGCAACCGGCACCTCTCACATTCTGGTGGTTTCGGGGTTCAATGTCACCCTCATCGCCGGCTTGATGCTGACTTTTCTATCCCGCCGGATGTCCGCTTACCGGGCAGCTCCGCTGGCGGGTCTGGCTGTTCTCCTCTACACCCTGCTGGTGGGGGCGGATCCACCGGTCATGCGTTCCGCCATCATGGCATTGTTGGGTTTGGGGGGGAATCTGTTGGGCAGAAGACAGGCGGGTTTAAACAGCCTTACCCTCGCAGCAGCAGTGATGGCACTCTTTAAACCAGGTCTGCTGGCTGACGCCAGCTTCCAGCTTTCATTTACCGCCACACTTGGCTTGATTGTTTATGCAACTCCGCTTCAAAATACGATGCGAAAATGGACGGATAAAATCCCGATCCGCTGGCTGCGATCTGGCTCCGGTATGCTTGTTGAATACCTGGCGACCACACTCGCCGCCCAGATAGCCACCCTGCCGGTAATTGCTTATCATTTCCAACGGATTTCACTCAGTTCCCTGGTGACCAATCTCCTGATTCTCCCCATTCAACCTTTGTTGATGACGCTGGGCGGAGTTGCGATCATGTTGGGATTGCTCTGGCTGCCTTTGGGTCAGATTTTCGGTCTGTTAACTTTACCCCTGGCAGGTTTCACAGTCAGGGTGGTGGAATGGGCGGCGGGCTGGAGTGCTCCACTGGCATTTGGAGTATCCGCCTGGGGGGCACTGGTGATGATTGTGATCATGGCTGGGGTCACCCTTCATTGGATCCGGTTCCCAAACCGCAGGCTGCGCCTGGCAATGACCACCCTGCTGGCAGCGGGAGCCTTGATTGGCGGGGTGGCATGGCGCGCCGCCTTCACATCCCCGGATGGAAGCCTGCGCTTGACAGTACTCGACTTCCCCAACGCATCCCCGGTGTTGATCCAGTCGCCAGCCGGTAAATTCATCCTCATCAACAGTTCTGCGGATGCATCCACCTTGACTGATCATGTGGGTCGCCGGCTGCCCATACTTGACCGTTCCCTGGCGGGTGTATGGATCATCGACCGCCGTGAATCCAACCTGACCGGTCTGTATGACCTGGCGGAGCGTTATCCACTGGCTCGGGTGAATTGGAGTTCCAATGCTCCCCGCGGAGTGACAACCACACGCCTGGTGCGCTGGCTGGCTGAAAACGGTGTGGATCAGTCGGGGTATTCCACCGGGGAGCTTGGAGTGGTGGATGAAAGCCTGGTTGTGCGGGTGCTGCTGGACCGGGAAACACAAACCGTGCTGCTGGTGGAGGGGGGTGGAATCCGCATTCTACTGCCCAGCGGAGCACCACCTGAATTGTTGCTGAACCTGCGCGGTGAAAGCCTGCGCGGGATGGATTTGCTGCTGCTCACATCGGTTGACCTGGAACGCCACCCGCCGCCAGACTGGGAGGTTCTGCTGCCGGCTGTTGTGTTGATCAGCGCCCCGCTGCCGGCGGACTCCCCGCCCAATTGGATCTCAACAGTGGATCATGGATGGTTAACAGCCACCTTCAACAGCGGCATGCTCCGGTTGGAGGGTGAGCGTCCCTGAGGTGTATCAAAGAGATTGGGCATCCGCTGGCAGGTTGTGAATTTGCTGAATAAAGGCGGTCACCTTGGCATCCCAATCAATGTGGGGGTTAAAACTGAATTCCCGGGCTACCCCACGGGCTGCCCGGCGGAACAGTTCATCCATGGTGAACAATGCCTGCCAGGAATGTTCCGGTTCGGCATCCGCATAGGTTTTTTCCAGCAGCCCCCAAAAATCCTCGCCAATTCCCGTCCGCAAATATTTGCCCAGCTTGCCCGGTGATTTTTGGAAACCAGTCTGGATTCCATGATACCAGGCAAGCATCTTCATTAGCTCCTCGCGCATGTACACATCCAGCATATGCCTGGCATAGGTCAGTTCACCACGCCAGAGTCCCTTTGCCACGTAAGGGTTCAACCACCAAAACTCATTGCAACAGTCATCGAACCGTTTCAGTGTGGGAGGTTTGAGCAGGTAACCGCGATCGCTGGGCGGGGGCAGAGGATCAATCAATCCATCCTTGTCCAGCAATACCATCGACAGGGTGTCATCTGCGGTGTGGCTGGCTTGCTCCAACGGTGCAAAGGTCAGGTCAATGCGGTTGCCATCCATAAATTGCATCAGGTAGCAATAGGTGTCATGCGGTTCGGGTGGAGGATCGATCATATCATCCGGCAGCTGCATGATCAGGATCTCACCAAAAAGCTGCGGAACATCCGGATTGCGGATATAGCGAGCCACATCCCGCACCAGGTAGATGATGTCAAAATCCTGGAAGGGATCTTTGAGGGCATTCGGGTTGACGCGCGATCCGTTCATGATCACCGCGCGGATATCATCCTTCTTTTGAGCGGTATTGATAATGAGAGCCAGCATTTCTTCTTCGCTGCGCATGATGGAATCTCCACATATAATTATTTCTGCCATAAGTTGAGTCTTTTAAGTCGACTCAATTATAATAAAATGGACTGCTGATTGTTATAATTCCAATCACATTGTCATTCGAAATTATAAAACAGGAGAAACAATGACTGATCCATCTCTACTCCCTTTTTTTGCCCCGCGTGGAGTAATGGTGGTGGGCGCCTCGAAGGATCCCACCAAGCTGGGTTATGCTTTGGCGCGAAACCTGATCCAGTCCGGCTATACAGGTGCAATATCATTTATTAACCCCAAGGGCGGTGTTTTGCTGGGTCACAATATGATTACCCGCATTGCGGATGTACCGGACCCGGTGGACCTGGCGGTGGTGCTGGTGCCGCCGCCTGCCGTTCCCGGTGCCATGCGCGAGGTGGGTGAACGCGGCATCAAGGCAGCCATCATTGCCACTGGTGGATTCCGGGAAACCGGACGGGAGGGGGCGGCTCTGGAAAATGAAGTGGTGGAGATTTGCCGCCACTATGGAATCCGCTTCATTGGACCAAACTGCATCGGCATTACCAACACTCATCTGCCGATGGACACGACCTTTCTGCAGCCTCCGCTGGCACCAATTGGAGATGCAGCGTTCATCTCCCACTCCGGCGCCATCTGCGCGGCGGTGATCGACTGGGTGCGCGGGCAGGGGTTTGGTTTTTCCCAACTCATCAGCCTGGGCAACCAGCCGGATGTCAACGAGACGGATATGCTGGAACCGGTGGCGGATGACCCCCACACCCGGGTGATGACCATGTACATGGAAGGGGTCAGCAATGGAACGCGCTTTGTGGAAACAGCCCGGAAAATCACCCGTTTCAAGCCGATCATCGCGCTAAAAGTCGGTCGGTTTGAAGCGGGCAGGCGGGCGGCTGCCTCCCATACCGGGGCGCTTGCCGGGCAGGAATCCGCTTTTGATGCGGCTTTCCGCAAGGCGGGCATTCTGCGCGCCAACACCACTGAGGAGATGTTTCAATGGGCGCGGGCGCTGGCATGGTGCCCCCTGCCGAAGGGCAACCGCATGGCGGTGTTAACCAATTCCGGCGGACCGGGTGTGACCGCCTCGGATGCACTGGAGATGAATGGTCTCAAGTTGGCGGAGTTGAGCGAAGATACCCGCGCCGCCCTCAAGCCGATTCTTTCGCCAGCCGCCAGCCTGCACAATCCAGTGGACATGCTGGCTTCAGCAGATCCTCAATTGTATGCCGGCTGCCTGCGGATCCTGCTGGGGGATCCTGGTGTGGACGGGGTGATTGTCATCTCGCCTCCACCTCCTTCATCTTCAGCGGGTGGGATTGTCCGTGAGCTGATCCCCATCATCCAGACCACCGACAAGCCGGTGATTCTGGTGTTGATGGGGGATACCTTGATCCGCGAAGGAATCGCATTCTGTCATGCCTCCCAGATCGTGGAATACCGCTTCCCGGAATGGGCTGCTTCAGCGCTGGGTGCCATGTACCGTTTCGCTGAATGGAAAAAGATTCCCCTGGATGAACCAATTGAGCCGACCAATATCGATCCAGCGGCAGCCCGCCGTTGGCTGGGGATGGCAAAATCCGGTGAATTCCTGCCCCAGGAAGCTGCCAATGGGCTGTTAATGGCATACGGTATTCATACCGTCCAGCCGCAACTGGCTGCCAGCGCGGAGGAGGCGGTTGGAATTGCCGACCAGCTGGGATATCCAGTGGTGCTGAAGGTTGCATCACCCGATATTTCCCATAAATCGGATGTCGGCGGGGTGCTTCTCAATCTGGCGGATGCCGCCGCGGTTCGGAAAGGCTTTGATACAGTCACCCGGCGTGCCCGCACAGCCCGCCCGGAGGCATTAATTGAAGGCGCCCATGTCCAGCGGATGCTTACAACAGGTCAGGAAGTGATTACCGGAATGGTGCGTGATCCCCAGTTTGGTCCGCTGCTGATGTTTGGTTCAGGCGGTGTGGATGTGGAG
>CALMHE010000448.1 GCA_937863865.1 uncultured Anaerolineaceae bacterium
GTCAACGTTGGCGTGGGTGTGGGCACCTGCAGCCTTAAGTGAATCAGTTTTTCAGCGTAAGTATCGCGGTCACTGTCCAGGTGCAGACGCAATGTCACCACCCCGTCCGGAATTTCGGAAAGATCCCAGGTGTATACCAGCCCGGGGTTGTTATATGGCACATTTTCATGCTCAACCAATACCTTCCACTCTGCTGGTTTTTCACCCAGACCATATTCCAGGCGGTATTCCTTGAAACCCTTGACCGCCGAGATCACCATGTAAATATCCAGCGGATTCTCCGTGATGGTTTGCCCTTCAGTCAAACCGGCAAAGAGGATGGTGGGGCGTTCATCGCTGGCAGTACATTCCCGGTCCGGTGTGAAGAAAATGGGCTGTGAAAAACCCAGGCTCTCCGCCCAATTGCGTCCCTGCTCGGTGTTGCGGATCCAATCCACCGCGGCGGAATCGGTCACATTCAATGCATGTTTGTCAGCCACATAATCCGGACAGGCAATTGAAGCCCGCAGACCTGTCCAGGTTTCCACCCGGGTTTCACTCCACAGGTCATATTGCCTGGGCAGCGGCAGTTGATCCGCAGCGAACAACTCGGAACGCTGGCTGGGGCACCACTCCGAAGGTTCGGTGCCGGAAATGGAACAGATCACCCGGTCCACAACCCCCGCCGGGCGGACGAAGGGTGAGGCAGTCCCGCCGGTCAGTTGCGGGATGGCAAATTCCATGAAGGATGCCCAAATTGGAGCCGCACCGGTCAGACCGGTGGTGTTCACCATGGGTGTGTAATCCGCATTCCCCACCCACACACCCACCGCCAAATCGGGGGTGTAGCCGATGGTCCAATTATCGCGGAAGTCGTTGGTCGTACCCGTCTTGACCGCCGCCTGGAAGGGCAGCGCCAGCACGGAGTTGTAGCCAAACATCGGGGCGCGCGCCTCGTTGTCGGAGAGAATCGAACTCAACAGGTAGGCATGCTCGGCGCGCATTACCTGTTCACCCGCCGGCACCTTGTATTCATAAACCACATCGCCATTGCGGTCGACAATCCGGGTGATCGCAACCGGTTCGATTCGATTGCCGTTATTGGCAAAGGTGGCAAACGCGCCGGTCATCTCCTTCAGGCTGACATCGCCACCGCCCAGGGTCAACGCAAGACCGTAATCGGTGCGCGTGAGGGTGGTGATGCCCAGCCGTCTGGCAAAGGCAATCATGCCCTGTTCGCCGGGCATGGATGCGTCATCATAAATGCCCACAAATTGAAGCGCCTTGACCGCCGGGATATTAAAGGAATTTGCCAGTGCCGAGCGCACAGTCACCGGACCGTGAAAACGCCCGTCGTAGTTCACCGGCTCATAGGGCGGCATGGGATCGGAGGGAATGCCGGACGGCGGAAACTTGCCGGGGATATCCCAAATCAGGGTGGAGGGCGTCCAGCCCTTCTCAAAGGCTGCGGCGTAGGTGATTGGCTTGATCGACGAGCCCGGCTGGCGCGGCGCCAGAGCCATGTTCACCTGACCGGATATTGCCTCATTATAATAATCCGCCGAGCCCACCATGGCTAAAATCTCACCCGTCGCGGGGCGGATGGCAATCAGGGCACCATCCTGCACGTTCCGGTCCACCAGGGAAGCCACCTGGTCCTTCACAAGCTGCTCCGCCTGGGTCTGCAACGCTGGGTCAATGGTGGTATAGACGGTAAAACCGGAGCGGTAAATGGTCTGGGGGTCAAAACGTTCCTCCAGCTGGGCGCGGATGTAATCCACCCAGTGGGGAAAACGGGCGGTATTGCGCGCCCGCTGGAAGGGATAGCCGCCAATCTCCAACGCAGCCGAAGCAAAATCCGCCTGGCTGACGCAGACGCGGTCAGCGCCTTCCCTGACGAAGATGCAGCCTTTTTCCGAGCTGAGGGCATACATCAAGCCCAACACCTGGGATTGCCGCAGTAAAGTTGCATCCCTTTCGGTGAAAATATCATAGACCGCCGGCGCCTGGGGGATGCCCGCCAGGAAAGCCGCCTGTCCAAGCGTCAGGTTTTTGGCGGATGAATTGAAGTAGGTTTCAGAAGCCGCCTGGATGCCGTACGCCAGATTGCCATAGTTGATTTCATTCAAGTACAGTTCCAGGATTTCTTCCTTGCTGTACAGGCGGGTGATTTCAGCCGCTAGCACAATCTCGCGCGCCTTGCGGTTATAAGAAACATCATATCTCTCATCCGGCAGCAGTAAAATGCGCGCCAGTTGCTGGGTGATGGTGGAGGCGCCCGAAATCACCTCCCCGCCCAGCAGGTTCGTCCACAGCGCCCGGGCGATCGCCAGCGGGTCAAACCCGGGGTTGTTGAAAAACTCCTTGTCCTCGGTGGCAATTGTGGATGCAATCACATAAGGGGAAATTCTATCCAGCGGCACATAGGTGCGCCGCCCAGCCGAGGGATCAATGATTTCGTAGAGAACATTGTTATTGCGGTCCAGGATGCGGGTGGTTTCAAATTGCGAAGCCCGCTCCTGCAAATCCTTTACCGAGGGCAGCCCCTGCTGAATGGTAAAGTATTGGATGACCACCACCGCTCCCGCCAGCACCAGCAGAATGACCGCCAGGAAAAGCATGCCAATAAAACCGCGCACCAGGCAGCCCCAATTGGTGTCTTTTCTGCGCGGTGGTTTGGCTGCCTGTTTACGTTTGGCGCGTGCCGCCGGGGACTCGGAACGGGGTTTATGGGTTGTCCGACCACCGGGCGCCACGTACGCCGCGGGTGAAACCAGGGTGGCGTTCATATCCACGGCTTCCACCTGGCGCGGCAGTGCATCCCGCCCCACGCCGGGAGGCGGAGCTGGCATCGAAGGGGGCTCAGGCGCCGGGTGCATCTGGGTGGGTTGCAGATGCGGGGGAGTCTGCTCCCAGGCGGGTGGAGCCTGGGTCCGGTCATACGGTTCCACAAAGGCGGGGGGGATCGTTTCTTCACCAACCGGGACATGCACCTGTGTGGCATCCGCAGGGGGAATGGATTCTTCTTCCGGCTCCGGGGGCATGACATGCACCTGTGTGGCTGCCATGTCACTCATCGAAGGCAAGGTGGTTTCCAGGTTTTCCCCGCTTTCCACCAGCAGTTCCTCCTCCGGCGGGAATGGCGCAATCTCCATCCCGGGAATGAGCAGGGTTTCCGCCGGTTCGGGCGGGGTTAACCCATCATCTGGTGGGGTGGATTCTTTATCCACCATCCCCGGTTCAGGCATCAACGGCTGGGCGTTTTCGTCCTCCTGGCTGGACGCCAGCAGGCGCCGCAGCCGGTCGCCGGGTCTGGTGGATTCGTTGTCATTATTATTTTTAGAATGCATATCGCTCATGAGTTCTCTCTGCCCTCTAGGACGCCGCAAGGGGTTGTTTTGTGCCCATCCGCTTGATTGGAGGGCGTCCATTAAGGTCATTCTAGCATATTTTAATCGCAAAACGCTGATGGCATGCCGACCCTGTGCCGCCGCTTATCTTGTGGATTCATAAACCAATCATCGTCCGCGGATGATAAATCAACCGGGGATGGATTGGATTCAAATCATTCCACTCCTTCTTCCATCAAATATCTCAAATATGCACCCGGGTTGTTGAGGAAATCCCGGGTCAGCGTGACATGCTCCAGGGATTCATAATCCACCGGGTGGATGGCTTCACCATCAAAGCTCAAGATTTTCGCCCCCGGGTACGCCATCAGGATGGGTGAGTGGGTGGCGATGATTAACTGACCGTTATGCTCCACGGTGGATTTCATCATGGTCAGCAGTGCCAGCTGGCGGCTTGGCGAAAGTGGGGCTTCGGGTTCATCCAGCAGGTACAACCCGTCCCCCACAAACCGCTCCTGGAAGAGCTTTAAAAAGCCTTCGCCATGGGAATTACAGTCCAGACCGCCGCCATAGGATTGTTCCAGCGCTGAAATTTCCCGCTGATAGGGCGAGCGCGCCAGGTCAGATGCCATTTTGGAACGGTCCTTGTATTCCAAATCAACCGCCCGCAGGTCGTCCTCCAGTTCCGCCCGCGCCCGGCTCATCCTGCGGGCATAACCAAAAAAATCCTCGGCACGCATGAAAAACCCGCGCCGGGTGCGCTTCTGCCAGACAAGCTTGAGGTATTTTGAAAAATCACGCACTGCAGCCAGGGATTTATCAGTGCGTACGTTTTCACTGCCGACTGTAATCGAGCCGACCGCGCAGGCAAGCATCTCCAGGAAGGTGGACTTGCCGCTGCCATTTTCACCCACCAAAATTGTGACTTCGTGGTCAAAATCCATCCGGGTGAAGTTGCGCACAAAGGGCAGGTTATGGGGAAATATGACCGGCGGATCGGTCAATGAACGCAACTCAATGGATCGCAAATGGATCACAACCCCACCCCGATGCCCCCGGGTCCACAGTGAACTTCCACCTGAACCAGATGCCTGGAAAGTATCCCATCCATGCCGGCTGGAGTGCAATCCATCAAGGGATCCTCCTTGGGAAGCTGAAACAATAATTTACTGTGGGGCGCACACACATTCCCTCCCCTGTCATAAACTCGGAAAGCTTGAATCATCATTATAACTGAAACCGGGGCATCCTTTTCATCATCCAGCGCGATAATGCTAACATCCATCCTGACTGTTGGAGGAGAATCCATGATTAAACAAAATCCCCGGCGGCAGCGCCTGCGCCGCGCCCTGTTGATCCTGGCGTTTTTAGCCTTTCCCATCACCATGAATTATTTTTCTCCCTATGTCGTCATTGACGGCGCATACCAGGGAGTGGTCAACGGCAGCCTGGTCATGTTCGGGTTGATGTTTATTTCCTCCCTGCTGTTGGGGCGCTTGTGGTGTGGCTGGGCATGCCCCGCCGGTGCCCTGGGGGAAATCTGCCAGCCGGTAAATGACAAACCGGTGACCCTAAAACACCTGGACTGGATCAAGTGGGCGATCTGGATCCCCTGGGTGGGAATCATCATTGCCATGGTTGTCATGGCGGGTGGATACAGGCGGGTGGATCTGCTGCTGGATACCGTCAATGGCATTTCGGTGGCAGGCGATTCTCAGCGCCCGATTCTATATGCCTGGATCATTTACTATATGGTGATTGCCCTGTTTGCCGGGCTTGCCATGCTGGTCGGCAGACGGGCGGGCTGCCACAGCATCTGCTGGATGGCGCCCTTCATGATTTTGGGACGCAAGCTGCGGAATGGAATCGGCTGGCATTCATTAAGATTGACTGCAGCCTCCACCCGCTGCACGGATTGCAAAACTTGCACCAAAAACTGCCCGATGAGCCTGGATGTGAACGGAATGGTCAGGTCGGGGAAAATGGAGCATGTCGAATGCATCCTCTGCGGAGCCTGCGTGGATCACTGCCCGCAACACGTTATTGAGTATTCCTTTAACCGCGGTAAATGATGCGCTGAAATTTGGTACAATTACGCCCATGTACCGAAAGATCACCAAAAAACAAAAAACCGGGCTTATTCTTTTAATCCTGGCAGGCGTGATTGTGCTGGGGCTGATCATCTACCAGCTGCCGCCGGTCAAATCA
Organism: uncultured Anaerolineaceae bacterium; assembly: GCA_937863865.1. Classification (GTDB taxonomy): domain Bacteria; phylum Chloroflexota; class Anaerolineae; order Anaerolineales; family Anaerolineaceae; genus CALMHE01. The sequence goes on from CALMHE010000448.1 coordinate 5,538, forward strand.
CGCCTTTCCTGGCGGATTGAGTATGCCCTCATCTATCTGCGCGGAGTCTTCAACCCGGTGGAGGGTGTTCCCACTGCGGTGTCAAACACACAATTTCCCACGGCAACGCAATTCCCCACCTCCACACCGGTGCCTGCCACATCAGTGCCGGAATTGACACCCACTTCCGCACCCACGCCAACCCCCCTGCCGCTGCAGGTGTTTCTTCCCTCCCCCGCCGTCGAGCTGGAGGACCTCAACGCCTGCGGTCCGGCAAGACTTGCCATGTACCTGCGCTACTGGGGCTGGCAGGGCGACCAGTTCACCATCTCGGATGTCATCAAACCCATCCGCGCTGACCGCAATGTCAATGTGGAGGAGTTAATTTATTATTCCCGCAACTTTACCGGCTGGTTGAACACGGAATACCGCGTGGGCGGCAATCTCACCATGCTGCGCCAGCTGCTTTCCGGGGGCATTCCGGTCATGATTGAAGGCTCCTTCATTCTGCCCAAGGAATTCTGGCCCAACGATGACAAATGGGCAGGACATTACCTGCTGGTGAACGGTTATGATGACACCCGCCAGGCTTTCCTGGTGCAGGATTCCGAGCACGGCGCGGATCAGATGGTTCCATATGATGTACTGGAAACCGACTGGCAGTCCTTCAATTACGTTTACATCCTCATCTACCCGCCGGAGAAACAGGAAATGGTTAAAGCCATCCTGGGAATTGATTGGGATCCCAACCAAAACCGGCGCAATGCCCTGTCTCTGGCACAGGCTCAGACTGAAAAGGACCCCAATAATGCCTACGCCTGGTTCAATCTGGGCACCAACCTGGTTTATTTCGATCAGCATGCCGATGCGGTTGTTGCCTATGACCGGGCACGCGCCATCGGTCTGCCCCAGCGGATGCTGCGTTACCAGTTTGGTCCTTTCATCTCTTATTTCAATGCCCTGCACACCGATGATCTGCTGGCGCTGACCGAATATGCCCTCGAACGCACACCCAACTCTGAAGAGGCTATGCTGTGGCGCGGCTGGGCGCTGTACCGCCAGGGGAAGAAAGCCGAGGCGCTGGAAAGTTTTCAGCAGGCTCTGGAAGCCCATCCGGGCTATCATGACGCAGTCTATGCCATCGATTATGTCCAGACCAATTAAGTGCAGCCATGGCATTTGATATTGAACGCATCCAGGGCATCTGCTTTGATGTGGATGGAACCCTTTGCGATACCGATAACGCCTGGGTGGAATCCCTGGCGCGCCGGTTACGCCTGGTGCGCCCTCTGATCCGCGGCGGCGATGTGCATGCCGCGGCGCGCCGCCTGGTGATGTTTGCCGAAACGCCTGCCAATGCCATTTATCAATTCCTCGACCACCTGCACCTGGATGACGAAGCTGTGCGTCTTGCCAGTCTGCTGGCGCGCCGCAAATCGCGCCGCAAACCGCACCATTTCCTGCCCGTCCCCGGTGTGGTGGAGATGCTGGAACGGGTAAAATTACAATTTCCCATCGCAGTGGTCAGCGCCCGGGATGCTGACACCACCCGGGCATTCCTGGAGCAGTTTGATCTGCTGCGGCACTTTTACGCCATTGCCACCTCCCAGACCTGCGTCCATACCAAGCCATTCCCACATCCCATCCTGTGGGCGGCGGAGAAGATGGGTGTCTTGCCGGAAAACTGCCTGATGGTGGGCGACACCACGGTGGACATCAAAGCCGGCAAAGCCGCCGGAGCACAGACGGTGGGCGTGTTGTGCGGATTTGGCAGCGAGGATGAACTTCGCCGCGCCGGGGCGGATCTCATCCTGCCCGGGACAGCGGATTTGCTGGATATTCTGAAGATTACAGGTTAATCCCATGAAAAACAAGGGCGTTGTTTTTGCAATGGCGGCATATGTATTATGGGGTTTTTTCCCGCTGTACTTTAAAGCCGTCCAGCAGGTTCCCCCTTTGCAGATCCTGATGCACCGAATCGCCTGGGGATTTCTCTTTTCCCTGTTCATTGTTCTGGGGTTAAAACAGTGGGGGGATTTCAAACGCCTTGTTTTCCGAAAACGCATTGTGCTCATCTCCACCGGGACGGCGGTCATTCTGGGGATCAACTGGTTCACCTATGTCTGGGCGGTCACCAGCAACCGTGTGGTTGAATCCAGCCTGGGCTATTTTATCAATCCCCTTGTCAGTGTATTGCTGGGGGTAATTTTCCTCAAGGAACAGCTGCGACCCTGGCAGTGGGCGGCGGTGGGGCTGATGACTGCCGGTGTACTGTATCTGACGATCTCCTCGGGGCAGCTTCCATGGGTTTCCCTGATTCTGGCTTTCAGTTTTGGATTTTACGGGTTGTTCAAGAAGACGGCTCCCCTCGGAGCACTTCACAGCACCACCCTGGAAACCGCCGTGCTCACCATCCCCGCGGTTGCCTATTTGCTCCTGATAAATTCAAGCGGAACGGGAGTGTTTGGTCACAGCTCCACTCTGCTGGATGTTCTACTTTTCATCAGCGGACCCGTGACGGTCATTCCCCTGCTCCTGTTCTCTCTTGGCGCCCGCCGTGTCCCCCTGACGACCATTGGACTGCTGCAATACATTGCCCCCACACTGCAATTCCTGCTGGGGGTGCTGGTATTTCATGAACCGTTTGATCAATCCCAGTTGATTGGTTTTGGGATTATCTGGCTGGCATTGATACTTTTCTCTGTGGATAATTTGCTGGCGCGCCGGCGGACTACCCTTCCCGCTCCGCTGACCATCCCCATGGGGCAATGATTCAGAAACCGACCCCCGGCTTCAATCTGGGGTAGAATCATTGCATGATCATCACCTCCCCCCAAAACCCCAGGATGCAGCTCGTCCGGGCGTTGTTGACGCGCCGGGCTGAGCGCGACTCCAGCCGGACATTCGTGATCGAAGGTGTGCGGCTGGCTGAGGAGGCTCTGTCCGCCAACTGGACGGCACACCTGGTGCTGACATCCTCCCAGCTGTCTGAACGCGGCAGGGAGGTTGCGGCTGGTTTTGCCGCTGGAGGTGCTGAGGTGGTGGAGGTGGAGCCGCGGCTCCTGGAAGCGCTGTCCGGGACAGAATCCCCCCAGGGCATCCTTGCGGTCATGCAGCGGACAGACCTGCCGCCCCCCGCCCCGGCAAACTTTATCGTCGTGGCAGACGGCATCCGCGACCCGGGCAACCTGGGGACATTATTACGCACCTGCAACGCGGCAGGTGTTCAGGCTGTGTTCCTGACACCCGGCACGGTGGATGCCTTTTCACCCAAGGTGGTGCGGGCGGGGATGGGTGCCCACTTCCGCCTTCCCATCCATTCACTGGACTGGAAGAAGATCATCCGGTTTTGCCGGGTGGATTCACATCCCCCGCTGCGCCTGCTGCTGGCGGAAGCTGCTGAAGGAACCTCCCTCTGGCAGGCTGACCTGCGCGCCCCACTGGCACTGGTGATTGGCGGCGAAGCTGAGGGTGCCAGTCCGGAAGCACTGAGCGCAGTGGATGGGTGTGTCGCCATCCCCATGCCCGGTAAATCGGAATCGTTGAATGCGGCAGTGGCTGCTGCGATATTGCTCTTTGAAGTTGTGCGCCAGAGGACATCATGAAAATCCGATCCATCACCTGCTTTTACGATCCCGGGATGCCCCGCGCTCCGCATACGCTCATTCAAATGGCTGAACTGGCAAAAAAAGCCCGCAGCCGGCTTGAATCACTCGGCTATGCTGTGCAATCCCTGCGACTGGCAACGGTCCCCTTCCCGCACAGGGTGCCCAACTGTTGTGATGACAACCTGATCGAGTTGTGCCATTCCCTGGCGATGGAAGCGGCTGGGCTGGGTTTTGAATACGTCTCGGTTGGACCGGCGCTGCCGGAAAAACCCGACTCCTACCGGATGGTTCCGGAAATTTTAGCCGCCGCACCCAACCTGTTTTGCGGGGGTGTGATGGCGGACAGGAACGGGGGAATATCCCTGCCTGCCGTGCGAGCCTGCGCCAAAATCATCGTGGATGTCGCCAAACTGGAACCGGACGGCTTTGCCAACCTGCGCTTTGCCGCCCTGGGGAACGTGCCCGCCGGCTCGCCCTTCTTCCCTGCGGCATATCATCAACCCGGCACACCGCCCGGATTTGGTCTGGCAGTCGAATGCGCTGACGTGGCGCTGGCTGCCCTCCGCTCCGCACCCACCCTTGAGGAGGGTCGCCGGGCACTGGTGACCACCCTGGAGGAACATGCCCGCATCCTTGACCCCGTGGCACTACAACTGGCGGATGAAGCAGGTGCAGACTTTTTGGGTTTTGATTTTTCACCCGCCCCGCACCCCAACCCGGATTGTTCGCTGGGCGCAGCCCTGGAGGCTATGGGGATTCCTTCATTGGGGCTGGCTGGCTCGGTTGCCGCGGCAGCCCTGATGGCTGAAGCGCTGGATCGGGGACGCTGGCGCCGGACAGGTTTCAACGGTCTCATGATTCCCGTTCTGGAAGACTCGACTCTGGCAAAACGCGTCAAGGAAGGTTCACTTACTCTGCGCGACCTGCTCCTTTTTTCAGCAGTCTGCGGCACCGGGCTGGATACCATCCCCCTGCCCGGCGATGTGACTGAAGATGAAATTTATCCGCTGCTCCTGGACGTGGCGGCGTTATCACTGCGCCTGGACAAACCCCTGACAGCCCGCCTGATGCCCATCCCGGGTAAACAAGCCGGTGATGCCACGGATTTTTCCTTTGAGTATTTTGCCAACAGCAAGGTGATGGAACTGCCAGCCCGCAGCATGACCGGCGCGCTGGCAAGCGAAAACAGCAGCCTCGTCCTGCACCCCCGCCAGCCCCGGTAAATTAATACCCGTCATCCTCCGGCGGGATGGTGGGACCATAATCCAAAACTTCGCGGACATTGGTGCTGCCCTGCGGCGGGCTGACAATCCCGCGTTCCTCCAGGGCATCAATCAGACGGGCGGCGCGGCTGTAACCCACCCCCAGACGCCGCTGCAGCATGGTGATGGAGGCGCGCCCCTCCCGGCGCACCAGGTCAACCGCCTCATCCAGCATGGGGTCCTCCGGTTGGGAGGAAGGCGCATTCAAATCGTCCCATAACGGAGTCTGGTGAAGCGGCACACCGGCAGGCAGACTGTCGATGGCTCCACCGCTGGGAATTTCCACGGAGATCGATGTCTGGGCGGCAATCACCCGCCAGGTATCCACCAGCCGCTGGATCTCCGAATCGGAGACATACACCCCCTGCAGACGCACCGGCGCAGGTGAGTTCGGTGACTGGAAGAGCATATCTCCGCGCCCCAGCAGGCGCTCGGCACCAGGCGCGTCGAGGATGACGCGGCTGTCCACCATCGAAGCCACTGCGAAAGCAATGCGCGCCGGAAAGTTGGCTTTAATCAACCCGGTCACCACGTCCACCGAGGGGCGCTGGGTGGCGATGATCAGGTGAATGCCGGTGGCGCGCGCCAGTTGCGCCAGGCGGGTGATGCTGCGCTCGGTTTCTTCGGGTGCAATCATCATCAAATCCGCCAGTTCGTCGATGACCATGACCAGGTAGGGCAGCTTTGATTCAGGATGCTGGGAATTATGTTCCTGGATATTGCGGCTGCCTTCGCCTGAGAATTTATGATAACGGGCATCCATCTCCCGCTGGATCCACTGCAAGGCGCCTGCAACCCGCTCCGGCTCCACCAGAACCGGCGCCAGCAGGTGGGGGATGCCGTTGTAGCCGGTCAGTTCCACCCGTTTGGGGTCCACCAGCACCAGCCGCAGCTCCGCCGGTGAGTTGGTAAGAAGCAGGCAGGAAAGGATGCTGTTGACACACACCGACTTGCCCGAGCCGGTGGTTCCGGCAATGAGCAGGTGCGGCATGGTGGTCAGGTCCGCCGAAACTGGCTTGCCGGAGACATTCTTGCCCAGCGCCAGACGCAGCGGGCTTCGCAAACGCTGGAATGATTCGCTTTCCATCACCTCGCGCAGCGCAACCAGGCTGATTTCCGTATTGGGAAC
>CALMHE010000449.1 GCA_937863865.1 uncultured Anaerolineaceae bacterium
CCCTGGAACTGATCCCCTTTCAAATAAACCCCCACTACCTCGATGCCAATCCCGAGGGACATGCCGGGGAAACCCGCGAACAGCGTATCCTTGAATTCCTTGAAATCAATCCGGATATAACCGTTCTGGGTCTCCGCGAGGGCACCATGCTCCGCAGGGAAAACAATCGCCTCTCCCTTATCGGAAACCGTTCAGCCCGCATCTTCCGCCATGGTCAACCGGCACAGGAATGGACAACCGATGAGTGCTATAATGTAAATTTGCGTACACTGAAATAAGGGAATGATGGTTATGAAACGGGTATATCTGGACTATGCAGCTACAACCCCGTTGGATGAGCGGGTTATACAACGAATGATGCCATATTGGCAGGATGATTATGGAAATCCATCATCTATCCATTGGTTTGGTCAAAAAGCTGAAATGGTAGTCGAAGGTGCGAGGGAGCAAATCGCTGATTTACTTCAAGCGGATTCTGATGAAATCATTTTCACCAGTTGTGGATCTGAAAGTGACAACCTGGCTCTCAGAGGAATGGCTTATTCACAAAAATTGGAAAGGGGGGCTGACCATATTTTGATCAGTCCGGTTGAGCATGCTGCAATAGCACAGACAGCCAGGATGCTTGCTAAATATGATGGCTTTATTGTCGAATATCTCCCTGTTGATTCTTTAGGAAGAATCAACCCGGACGATTTAAAAAAATATCTTCGGAAAACAACAGCCATCGTATCAGTGATTTATGGGAATAATGAGATCGGTACAATCAATCCAATCCGGGAGATTGGTGATGTTTGTCAAAGATATGGGGTTGCATTTCATACAGATGCAGTACAAGCAGCAGCATATCTACCGATGGATGTGAATGTGGATTGTGTGGATTTGATGTCACTGGGCGCGCATAAATTGTATGGTCCAAAAGGTGTGGGGGCATTATTCATACGTAAGGGGATTAATTTAAATCCAATTATTACAGGCGGGAAACAGGAATTCGGTTATCGAGCCGGCACATCCAATGTGCCATTGATTGTCGGATTTGCCGAAGCCTTAATATTAGCCCGACAAGAAAATGAAGATCGAGTCAGACGGATTCTTCCAATGAGGGATGAAATTATTCGGAGTGTCTTATCTGAGATTCCTGGATCCAGACTGACTGGTGATTCACTCCATAGACTGCCGAATCACGCCAGTTTTGTTTTTGAAGGAGTGGATGGCAACCACTTGATTTCACTCTTGGACACTGCTGGATTTGCATGTTCATCAGGATCTGCCTGTAAATCGGGAAATCCACAGCCATCGGATGTATTGATGGGAATTGGATTATCAAAAGAAATGGCACTAGGCTCGTTGCGAGTTACACTCGGTAAAGAAACAACCCCAACTGAAATTTATGATTTTCTGCAAATTCTACCCGGGGAAGTGAATAAATCGCATAAGTCTTCAAGATGAGCAGTCAGGCGAATCATCTAATGCCAACTGTGGTAGTGGGAATGAGCGGAGGGGTGGACAGCTCAGTCGCCGCCGCCATTTTGGCTGGTCAGGGTTATCCTGTTATTGGGGTGATGTTACGATTATGGAGTGAACCGGGGGCTGAGGATTCCAATCGCTGCTGTACGCCAGATGCAATGTCCATAGCAAGACGCGTGTGCGCCAAATTGGATATTTCATTCTATGCCATTGATGCGCAAGAAGTGTTTTATCAAGAAATAGTGGAATTCTTTTTATCTGAATATAAAAAGGGCAGAACTCCGAATCCATGCATCAGGTGTAATAATCTTATCCGATGGGGAATTTTATTGAAGGTTGCCGGGGATATGGGCGCGGAGTACCTTGCCACAGGTCATTATGCCCGGATCATTAAAACAGAAAATGGTTTATTTGAACTGTATAAGGGTTTGGATCCTGAAAAAGATCAATCCTATGTTTTAAGTGGATTAAAACAATCGCAAATATCAAAAACCTTACTGCCGCTGGGGGAACTTACAAAAAGCCAGGTGCGGGAAATTGCGAAACAATTAGGATTGGCATCCGCCAAACGACCCGAAAGCCAGGATTTATGTTTCCTGGGAGGTGGTGATTATCGTGATTTTCTACGGAGAAATACACCAGACTTGGAACAACCGGGGAGAATCATGGATCAAAGGGGAAATATTCTGGGTGATCATAATGGATTGTCGAATTATACAATTGGACAGCGAAAGGGGTTGCGCATAGCCTACTCGGAACCCCTGTATGTAATTAGGATTGATACCGCTTTAAGTACAC
>CALMHE010000450.1 GCA_937863865.1 uncultured Anaerolineaceae bacterium
CTTCTCAGGATCCCCCTCACCAAAAACATCCTTTGGCACTCTTAGGGTCACTGTCCTTGCAGCTGGATCCACTACAATCTTAAAGCTTGCTTCTGTCAATTGTTTGGGTTGAAGGTTTTTTTCCTCAGGCACCAAAATTTGAGGAGTCCATCCCTCCGCCCATATGGCATATTCCCATCCTGCACCATCTTCCAGCGCCAAATTTCTGCCAGGCAACAGCAGTTGAGCTCCAGTTCCCTTGCCGGGATCCTTATCTATATAAATATCAAGTGTTTGAACAGCGAGGTTGATGGGCGAACCCCATGGTTTGGGAATAAGTCCATAAAAACTAAATTTAAAGATCATGTTCTTATTATCATGAGCAACTTTGAAACCTGACAAGTCGAACATCTTTCCTTGAAATATGGCATCTGTGGGATATGTATATGATCCGGGTCCATGATCATCTCCCTCGGGATCAGTTATTTCAAGAATGGAACTGATATTGCCTATTTCCGGTATGATTACCCTTCCAGGTCCGCCGGAAGGTATCATTTCCTTGGTGGATGAATATACGATAAACCGAATGTCGTCCCCGGTTTCCAATTCTCCCAAAGCCGAATACGGAATTCCAACCTCAATTATGTCACCAGATCCTTCTGCATTTGTTTTAAGTAAATCAACTGTCTCCCAAACTTCATTTTCTGCTCGATATCCATGGATGAGGAGATTCCCATTTTTTTGTTGGATCTCAACAAGGTGAGTGGCAGCAACTCCCAATAAAGCAGGTTCTCCACCATTTCCAATGGTAAATGGATTGGAACCGATGGAACGAGGTATAACAAAATATATTCCCACTGAATCGCCATCCTCCAGAGGTTTTCCCAAATTCAATCTGAAGAAGATGTTGTTGGCATCATAAGTTGCGGCGATAAACCGTCCATCTTCAGCTGGATATATGGCAGCCATATCCCATTCTTTATCTCCAGCGACTCCATCTATTACTGGCGTGGATACTCCCTTGGGTAATACAGAAGGTTCGACAGGCGTTGGTTGGATGATGGGAATATTGACATAGTTGGGCACTGGTTCGCCCAGTGATGTGTACACTGATGCCAGCAATTCCCGAAAACTGCGATCAAAATATTCATCCTGTCCGGAATCCTGATCAGCTCCATACCACCAAAACCAATCAGATCCCTCCGCCAGATACATATAATCCTCTGCCAGGGTAATGGCTTCAGGAGAGGCAGATCGAACCTTGCTGATGTCATACTTTGCCAATAAAGCACGGGCTCGACCCAGGTAATCCCAAGCCATGTTTTCTTCCGGCTCGCCAATCCAGGTGTCATAGTTGGCACTGAACCAGGCCCCCGGGAAGAGCTCCGGCAACTCGCGCTGCTCCGGGTAGAGCTCGAGATACGCCGAGGGTGTGATGGTTTTGAGGGTATCGCTGGTAGCC
>CALMHE010000451.1 GCA_937863865.1 uncultured Anaerolineaceae bacterium
TCCCTTATCCTGCCAGAAACTGATCCGGAGATGTTATTTCAATTATCACAATTTCAAACCAATACAACTTTACTTGAGTTGTCTGCTTCAAATAATTATTCCTGGTGGGATATATTGCTGGGCAATCCATATCTTTCCGTTCCAATGGGGATTCCCGGAGATATCATTGCTTCATCCAGAATTGATGATACTCAAAATATAATTCCCATTCCATCCATTTTATCCATTGACATTAAACCCCTACCACTCGTACAGGGGCAAACAACTGTAATTCAAATCAGTACATCACAACCCGTTGAATTGTCGGGATCAATTGCAGGTAATTCTTTAGCTTTCATGCCCGATGGCACGAATAAATACTTGGCATTACAGGGAATCCACGCAATGGCTCCAGTCGGTCTATCCGATTTCAAGATTACAATTACCACTCCTGATCAATCTTCAACAATTTTTGAACAGCCGGTACTTCTTGTACCAGGGAAATTTCGGAGTGACCAACGCTTGATCGTGGATCCCGCGACGATTGAGAAATCCAACACAGAGCCGGAAGATATTCTGGTGCGTGATGTTATTAGTATTGTATCTGATAAAAAAGAGTGGACAAATATATTTAATGAGCCGATAGATGTCCCCCCTGGTGTTTACATGGACCCCTCCTGTGTCACTGACCGATTTGGCAATCGCAGGGCATATAACGATGGCGACTTTGATTACTTTCATACCGGTGTGGATTTAACCACTTGCGGGAATACACTCAACATCTACGCCATCGCCCCCGGAAAAGTCGTTATGGCTGACTCGCTGGTTGTACGCGGTAATTTTACATTAATTGACCACGGCTGGGGTGTCTTTTCAGGTTATGGACACCAGGCAGAAATGTTTGTAAAAGTGGGCGATTATGTACAGGCAGGTCAATTGATTGGATTTGTCGGTCAAACAGGCAGAGTCACTGGTCCCCATCTTCACCTGGAAGTCTGGGTTCATGGTGTTCAAGTAAACCCAATTGATTGGCTTGATAAAGAGTACCCTTAGGTGGAGTATAATTGATTGAATACTTATATAGGATGTTAACTATCAGATGACCGGAATATCACCATTAATGTTGGCGGATAATTATTGGGAAACTCTACAGATAAACGATCAAGATCTGGAATTTCTTTACAATCACCTTCTGGATCTCGAAATGCCCTTAACCCCACAAGAATTATTGCATGCATTGGTTAATGAACGAATTCAGCTTGCAAAAAATCAATTGGCATCAAAACATTATTCAAGTAATGCGGAAATTTTTCTTCCCAAAGGACAATATGATATTGGATCCCAATTGATCTTTCCTGCCATGGAATGGAAAATGGGTACAGTAATTGACAAAAGAACAGGTATTAATCCTGAGTACGAACCCTTTGAAATCATTAAGGTTTCATTTGAGAATCACGAAAATCGTGAGTTCGGTTCTCGTATTGAAAATCATATTTTAAACAATCCCATTCCGGTAAATATGGACGATCCTTTACTGGACAATTCATATGTCATAAAAAATTATGGGAAAATGTTATTAGCCCGTTTACTCGAAATGTTGGAGTCCAATCCCGATCTTGTCCAGATTGCTGGTCGTTGGTTTCCCAGAGCACTTCTGGTTGATATTAATCAAGGTCATCTCAATCTGGCTGAAGCATTGTTGGAGGAAGTTGATGGGGGGCCTCTTCAAACACCTCAAATCATTAAAGTCATTGATCTATCCACGGACGTTAATCCGAAATTAACTGAATTTTCACTAAATCTTGCTCTTCAGGAAGATCCGCGGTTTGATGAAATCGGTTCTTCGGGCGATATTTTCTGGTATTTACACCGCCTGGAACCTGTTGAAGTTCAGTCTCAACATAAAATGTTGCAATATTTCCCAATTGAGTATGACCACTCTTCAATCGAGGAATATTTATCAGCATTTGATAGTCAAAACTTTGACGAACTGGAAAAAACATCGATTTCTGAAGAAGATGAAGTTAATGAAGTCACTGTAACCTTGATCTATCCTCATTGGAGAGCCGGCACAATCCCGTTAACCAATCGCCTGGCTCGTCTTTTTCCAACTGCTTATGAATCTCCCAGAGTTTTATTCTCCTTTACCGATATAAATAATAGATCTGAATTTTCCGGTTGGGTCGTCCGTCCGCATAAATATGTCTTTGGT
>CALMHE010000452.1 GCA_937863865.1 uncultured Anaerolineaceae bacterium
CGGCAGGACAGTCATCATGATGCAATCCAATTTTGTGGATTCATCACCTAGCTTGATCATTATTTCAAAAGGGATGCCCCCGGAGGAAATGATTCAATGTGTTTTCCGTGTAATTGATCATCATTCGGAAATTGGTGCAAAGGATCAATTGATCCTGCCATTAAAAATAATCCGTTCGGAAGTAGATATTTGTTTGAACTAATCTGAGTATCAAGGAGATGAATGCCCACTGCGGAAATTATTGCCCTCGGAACTGAATTATTGTTGGGAGACATTCAGGATACCAACACCAGCTTTCTTGCCCGTCACCTCCGGGATGCAGGAGTCGATTTATACCGGACGACCATCATTGGAGACAATCCCAACCGGATTGCCCAAGCCTTGAGGGAAGCCCTCACACGCGCCGAAATCATCATTACCACCGGCGGACTCGGTCCGACAGTGGATGACCCAACCCGCCAGGCTGTTGCGCTGGCTGTCAATGTCCCCCTGGAATACCGCCCCGAATTATGGGATCAAATTCAGGAACGATTTGCCCGTTTTGGACGCCTTGCCACAGAAAATAATAAACGACAGGCTTATATTCCCCAGAATGCAATTCCGATTGAAAATCCAGTAGGTACAGCTCCGGCATTTATTGTTCAGCTGGACGATCATGTCATCATCAGCCTCCCTGGGGTTCCCCGAGAAATGGAATTCCTGATGGAAAATTTCATCCTGCCCTGGCTCAAAGAAAAATACAAGCTGGAAGGCACAATTCAAACGTGGGTGCTTCATTGTTCAGGAATTGGTGAATCTCAATTGGATGAATTGATTGGAGATATGGAACAACTATCCAATCCAACAGTTGGTTTGTCTGCCAAAGCAGGTCAAATAGATATCCGAATTACAGCCAAAGCCAAATCCATTGAAGAAACCCGGAACATGCTCAATAAACTGGCAAATGATATTTATAAAAGAGTCGGCAAGGCTGTCTATGGAAAAAATGAGGATACCCTCGAAGGGTTGATTTCCAGGCAGCTGGAGTCCCTGGGTCAATCCATGACCGTGGTGGAATGTGGCATGGGCAGTGAACTGGTGCGCCGCCTGGAACAGGCTGGAATCCGCACCAATGCCCTAATCCAACCCGCCCTTGAATCGGATGTCGACTTAAATAATATCCTGAACAAACTTATGGAATCCGGAAACTGCCAGTTGTTTCTAGGTGTCAATTACACTCCAGGTCAATGGCAGCAAAACCTCTTTGCCTTTCTCCATACACCTGAAGAGGACATTGAAATTCATAAATCCTATGGCGGACCTCCCCAGATGGGATTAACCTGGGCTGTCAACACCAGCCTTGATTTCATTCGTCATACCATATCCTGATAAACGAAAAGGTGAATCTGATGAAAAAATACGATTTGATCCTTTCCAACGCTCACATCCTCACCATGGATGACAACATGTCACAATATAACCCGGGTGCTCTGGTAGTCCAGGGGGATTCCATCATCGCAATCGGGATGGAAGCTGACATTCTTTCCAAATATTCAGCCCACAATGTCTTCGATTGCAAGGGCAGGGTGCTGATGCCTGGTTTAATTAATGCGCACACGCATGTTCCCATGACACTTCTGCGTGGTCTGGCGGATGATCTGCGCTTGGATGTTTGGCTGCTCGGATATATGATGCCTGTGGAACGCGAGTTTGTTTCACCGGAATTTGTCCAACTTGGTACATATTTGGGCTGTGCAGAAATGATTCGCAGTGGAATCACCTGCTTTGCTGACATGTATTACTACGAAGAGGATGTTGCAAAAGCAACGGCGAAAGCCGGTCTGCGGGGTATACTGGCACAATCCATCCTTAAATTCCCCACTCCTGACGCCCAATTTTTCGAAGATTCACTCGCTGCCACCCGGGAATTCATTCAGCGTTGGAAGGATCACCCCCTGATTATACCGGCGGTTGCCCCGCATGCACCGTACACCTGCACACCGGAAATTCTTCAGGCATGCACCCAACTGGCATTGGAATACGATGTGCCCTTGCATATCCATATTTCAGAAACCGCCCAGGAAGCAGAAACCATGCGATCAGAACAGGGCATGCCGGTTGTGCCATATGTTAAAAAAATGGGTCTGTTTGAAGCCAAAGTCATAGCCGCTCATTGTGTGCATATTGACGAAGGTGAAATCCGGACATTGAAACACTCGAATGCCGGAGTTGCTCACAACCCATCCTCCAACCTCAAACTGGCTTCCGGTGTGGCACCGGTGAAGCGAATGATTGACCTGGGCTTGAATGTCGGTATAGGCACCGATGGTCCTGCATCCAACAATGACCTTGATATGTTCGAAGAAATCAGGTTGACCACATTCCTTGCCAAAGGCACCAGCGGGGATCCAACCGCTCTGCCGGCTGCCACGACGCTCCTGATGGCTACCCGGATGGGTGCCAATGCACTTCATATCGGTGA
>CALMHE010000453.1 GCA_937863865.1 uncultured Anaerolineaceae bacterium
AACCTGGCTGTAACCGCCGCCCGCGGCTCCACCCTTGATGCCAAAGGTGGGTCCCTGGCTTGGCTGGCGGATGCAGGTCATCACGCGCTTGTTCAAATGCGCGCCCAAAGCCTGGCTGAGACCAACCGTGGTTGTCGTCTTGCCTTCACCCAAAGGTGTGGGGGTGATCGCTGTGACATCCACGTATTTTCCGTCCGGCACATTTGCCAGGCGTTGCAGAACTTCCAACTTCACCTTTGCCTTGGTGGAACCGTAGAGTTCGATCTCTTCGGGCAGCAAGCCCAGTTCTTCGGCAATCTGGGTGATTGGCTTGATGTCGGATGCTTGAGCGATCTCAATATCCGATGGAACCGGAGTTTTGCGCTTGAGAACTATGGGAGTAAATTCTCGCGGTTCAATTTTGTGACTCATCTTTTGTACTCCTTAAATAGTAGAGATGGTTACCTTTTTTACTTAATATGAAGTCCTTCTGGAATTCAAGATATTATACCTGATTTTAATTCCAGAATTGAGGGTACGACGTATGCTTGACACATGATATTTATCATGTATCGAAACATGATCCTGTTGATATCTTAATTTAAGATGTGAAAATGGTGGATTGCAGAACCTTTATCACAATGGCGGCAGCTTTGTGGTTTTATCAGGTCAATATTTTTAATCCTGGCAGGAATGACTGAAATCATTGCTTTTGGGAATTCATTCGGGATAAATGCCAGCCATTATGAAAATTAATACAAGAAAATATTGATTTCGATGAAATCCCCTTTTCTTTTACCGCATTGAAAGCTGATTTCAACCGTCTGAATTAATAATCAGTGGTTGTCAGAAGTAGTGGGGCGAGTGGGGGTCGAACCCACACAGTATCTCTACCGGCGGATTTTAAGTCCGCTGCGTCTGCCTATTCCGCCATCGCCCCGGCATTTGTATTGTATCCGGTTTAACCATCACGTCAAGAGTTCTCTTTTCTCTGGCGCATTTGGATGAAATCATCCAATAAATTACCCATCTTTATTAACTTGCTTTAATGTTTACGTTTCACTATAATTAAATTGGACAAGCATGATGTCGGGCAGCTTGCCGCTCACGTCTGCGTAACATCACCGCATTTTCCCCTATCCCAGAAAAACTCTACACCAATGCCTGCTCATCGCCTTCCAGGCATGATTCTGGTATTCCTGCGTACCTAATCAACCAGGAATGTGGATGGCAACCCGAACCCATTCATCCATTCAATTCAATGCCAGAAAAAAACAGGAGGTCTTGATGAACAGGCTAAAAATGGTTTCCATTCTTGCACTCCTTGCCCTGGTGATGATCACACTCAGCGGCAGAGCGAAAGTTCAGGTTGCCAATGCGGAAGGCGGAGATCCGCCCCGGGGAGCTGATGGCAGGCGGCTGGACCAGGATATTGCAGGTGAAGATTTGTTGGCTCAATTGGAAGTGATCAAAGGGCAAAGCCAGGCACCCGGGCTGGTGGATGAAACTCTCCTCAATCCACCCCCGGCAGGGTCCCCGGATGTCACGCAATTTCCGGAATTCAACCCATCGGTATCACCATTTACTGGCGTTTCATCCGGAGTTGCGACCGACAGCCCGTATGGAACGATGTCAACCGAGTATGTGCTGGATGATTTTAACCGGGTGGATGGTCCCATCGGACCCGGTTGGACGGTTCACGATGGCAGTTGTAATGTGACTGGAAACACGGCGGCCTGCAGTAATTATGGAAGGACAACCTATAACGGTGCACCAGGAAACGGTGACACAGCCGAGGCGGATATTGCGGTTGTGGGAACCACTTTGCAATATACCGGGTTGTTGTTGAACTATGGAGCAGGGATCGACAACCTGTTCCTGAAAATTCAACAACAATCACCATATATGGGAAAGTTTAATTATGGGGGATGTTATACCGGTAACAACAGCACAGGTTTCGGGTTGGGCTTTTTTGAACTCTCATCCCCCTTCAGCACCGCCCACATGAAGGCGGTCCGGGTGGGCACCACGGTCACCATTACCCTGTCCAATATTGATGGGGGAACCCAGCCCAACCAGGTTTATGTCTGTGAGGGTGCACCTGTCCCCGAGGGGGATGGGATTGGCATTCTCGGTTTTGACGGAACCGCCCGGCTGGATAATTTCGGCATTGGCGGTGGATGTGATGATGTTCTCTGGGATAATGGTCCCCTCATCACCCATCCCGGCGGGGGGTACAACGGATTCGATGCCAGTGTCCTCCAAACCACATTGAGTATGAATACCTACGGCTTTGGAGCGCAATATTCCGTTGGAAACCGGATGGCGGACGAGTTTACCGTCACCGGGCATAAGGGCTGGAAAATTGAACAATTGACATTCTTTTCCTACCAGACAGGAACATACACGGATCCCCCGGTCTCGACATTCACAGGGTTGTACTATCAAATCTGGGATGGACCGCCCGATAACCCGGCAAGCAGTGTCATCTATGGCAACCTCACCACCAACCGGCTGATCAGCACTGCCTGGACAGACAGTTACCGGGTTGTCGATTATGCCTTAACGAACAACACCCGTCCCATCATGACGACCATTGCCAGCGCCGATGTCTACCTGCCGCCCGGCACCTATTGGCTGGATTGGATGTTTGACGGTACCGGCTCATCCGGTCCATGGGCCCCCCCAATTACTATCCTGGGTCAAACCACCACCGGGAATGCCCTCCAGTACACACCTTCCAGCGCCGCCTGGGGTCCGGCAAATGACTCTGGAACCCTCACCCAGCAGGGAATGCCTTTTGTCGTGACAGGCTGTGTCGAAGAAAGACAATGGCGGGAGATACCTGAAAACCCGATTGCCTTGATGGACAATGTGCTGGCTGCATATGATGGCAAAATCTGGAGCATCACTGGATATACCACTCCCGGTGTCAGCTACTATACCCCGGCAACCCAAACCTGGACCACAGTGCCATCGTCAACTCCGCCTTTTGGATACACCTATGCTCGATCAGGCTGCCAGGTGGGAAACAAAGTTTTCATCTATGGCGATTCCTCCACCTCAGGATTTACCGGCTTGTGGAGCTACAACATGGCAACCAACACTTGGACTGCTGAAACTCCCTCCGGCACTCCTCCACCACATACCGCAATTTGGGCACCCGCCTGGGTGTGGGATTCGGTAACCAATCGGTGCTACCTGACCGGCGGCGCCACCACGCCCGGTAATGGCACCCTGGCAACCACCTTTGTGTACAACCCGGCAACCAACCAGTGGCTTTCTCCATTACCACCGTTTGACGCGGTGCGCGATTTCCATGCGGCTTTCATCTTCACCCGACCATCAGACACCTACCGCCTGCTTTGTGTGATTGGCGGAGTGCATTCTTCCGGGGAATCCCTGAATTCCACCCAATGCTACAACCTTACCACAGAGGTCTGGAACGATGAAAATGCCGATCTGGGGATTTTGCCAAACGGCTGGTGGGGAATGGGGTACACAAAGCGGCAGACTGACCTGGATGAGCAACTGTGGTTAATCAATGGCGTCGATCCAAGCTGGCTTGTCTATGATCAAACCTGGTACTATTCAGCTGCCCGGAATGCCTGGGTAAATACCGGGCGGTTGGAAAGTGGCAACTTCTACCGGACATCCGCTGTCACTTTGAATGGTACAGTGTATCATGTCGGTGGATCGACAGGAGGTTTCTCTCCATCCGGTCTGTCAGATAAATTTGTCGGCAAGCAGGTATATTTACCAGCGATTATCAAGTAGCAAACCTGACTTCCAACTGATGGGATAGGGTAATACACCCTATCCCATCAGGATTCAACTCGTTGATGTGAAGGATTGGTCTTCTTTCATTTCCTGTTCCTTGAATTCCCGGAACAGGTGCGCCATGGCAATATAGGTTTTTACGTTAATGGCTGATACCTTGAATTCCAGGCAGTAACCTGGTTCCAGGTACAGTTTATAGATGCTGCGATCGCGGAAGGATGGCAGGTTGGGAATGGCACTGGCTCCCATCAGGTTGGGTACTGGTAGATTCGCCGGTCGCATTACTCCTTGGTTACCCTTGCGTTGATTCAGGTAGGAAACCAGGAGATCCGCCTGCTCCATTGTGAATGTGTCCCTCACCTGGGACAAATAATACATCATTCCCTCCATATCAGCATGGATGTCAAGTGATTCCAACAGGTTCAATGCTTCCAATTTGGACAGGAACGGTTGAAAGGTGATCACCTGCATCAATCCAGATCTTCCTTTCCGATCCCGATAGCTGACTACCGCCCTAACATTATAACGTCCTGTCCATGTCTGCCTGCCGGTTGATTCACTTGCTGGAATTGGAACGGGGCTTGACACATCATCTCTCCTTTACCACCAATTAACATCACTGCCTTGATTCATTGTACAACGAATCAAAATAAAGTAAAAAGAACCCCTTTTTAATGATGGCATGAGATCAGGCTAATAAAATACCCTGCCCCAACTGGGATCAGTGATTTGCAAGATATTGGCGCAGGTACTGCCCCGTGTAGGATTTCTGGATGGCGCATACCTGCTCCGGTGTGCCGGTGGCAATCACCTCACCGCCCCGATCACCACCTTCAGGTCCCAGGTCAATAATGTAATCGGATACTTTGATGATATCGGGGTTGTGCTCAATAATCAGCACTGAGTTACCGGCACTCACCAGCCGCTGCAATACTTCGATTAATTTATGCACATCCGCAGCATGCAAACCAACTGATGGTTCATCCAATACATACAGCGTGCGTCCGGTTGCCCGCCGGGAAAGTTCCTTCGCCAGCTTGACCCGCTGTGCCTCACCACCTGACAAAGTGGGAGCCGGCTGACCAATTTTAATATAACCCAACCCCACCTCCTGGAGGAGGCGAAGTTTGTTCTCCAGGTAAGGGAATGCAGAGAAGAAATCAAGCGCCACATCCACCGTCATATCCAGTACATCAGCTATTGAATTCCCCTTGAAGCGCACCTGCAAAGTTTCCCGGTTGAAGCGTGTTCCATGACACACATCACAGGGGACATAGACATCCGGCAGAAACTGCATTTCAATCCGTAATTGTCCCTGCCCCTGGCACGCCTCACATCGTCCGCCATGAACATTAAAGGAAAAACGTCCGGGTTTGTATCCGCGCATCTTGCTTTCCGGCAGCCCTGAATATAAACTCCTGATCTCATCAAATAAACCCGTATAAGTGGCTGGATTACTGCGCGGAGTCCGTCCGATGGGGGACTGGTCAATATTGATGATTTTGTCCAGGAAGTCAACCCCTTCAATGGCGTCATAATCCCCCGGCTGGGTATGGGCATTGTTGAGCTGGCGCGCCAATGTGTTATATAAAACATCCACGAGCAGGGTCGATTTTCCTGATCCGGATACGCCGGTGATGCAAACCAACAACCCAAGAGGGATATCTACATTCAGATTCTTTAAATTATTCGAACGCGCCCCCAGGATTCGCAGCTTTTTTCCATTTCCATTCCTGCGGGTTTCTGGAATGGGTACTTGCAACCTGCCGCTGAGATATGCCCCTGTAATGGATTCAGGAGTTGCCAGAATATCCTCGAGAGTTCCTTCAGCGACCACCCGACCGCCATGTTCGCCTGCTCCCGGACCCAGATCCAGAATCCAATCGGCGGTGCGGATGGTTTCTTCATCATGTTCCACCACCAATACCGTGTTTCCCTGGTCGCGCAGGTTCTTCAGGGTTGTCAGCAGGCGATTGTTATCCCGGGGATGCAGTCCAATGGAAGGCTCGTCCAATACATAAAGAACACCCATCAGC
>CALMHE010000454.1 GCA_937863865.1 uncultured Anaerolineaceae bacterium
GGCATGTTGGTTACTGGCTGCGCTCGCAAAAAACCCTGGCGCTCTTCCCGGCATGGCGGGAGATTGCCGCCGGTGTGTTGAACGGATTGTGGGAGAGCCGCAACGGACAGGCGATGTGGGATTTTCAGCGGGAAAGGCTGCAATCGGTGGAGTTTCCCCTGTCAGAATCATGGCGGTCACCCGGCAAACGGGCGGTGGATGTTTCAACCCATGTGCTGGGTTTGTTAAGAATGGGTTTGTGAAATCAGATAATGATCAAGAGTGCTAATCTCCAGGAGATCATTGACATTCAGGGGAAATGCGAAACTGGGGATAACTTATTATCCACACACATATCCATATATATTAATTAAGAATCGTAGACGTAGTAGACACTGTGGATAAGTGGATAATTCGCCTGCCTCCGGCTTCATCCCGCAGTTGCAGGCTGACCCGGCTTGTCATACCCCCACAATTGGGGTTTTAAGTATATAGAATTATCCACCCCGCCTGTGGAGAAAATAAGAATAAATTTATACTCCGGATGGCGCTGGATTGAGCCTGTGCAATGAATCGTAGTTTATGCAACCGAGACCCCACATATGGGGGATTTTAATGATAAATAATGACCCTCGCGGGTTGAAAACAGAACGGGTTTTCCACATTTGTTCAGAGTTATCCACAGTTTTTACAGGTTTATCCACAGTTTTTGTGGATTATTTCGCCTTTTTTGATCTTTTTGTAAAAAACGGCAAACCCCCACTACTGGGGGTTTGCCGGGAGATTATTTGTTTTTTGGGGAGGTTATCCGCCGCGCTTGCCCACCTGGTGATCCAGTTGATAGAGTGCGCCGGTGCTGCCGCCAACCTTCTCCAGCAGATCCAGAATGGTGGAGGCGTTCTTTTCCTCCTCAATCTGCTCGGTGACGAACCATTGCAGGAAGACTTGGGTCGCCACATCGTTTTGGGCTTTGGCGGCTTCGTTGATTTTCAGGATCAGACTGGTGACCAGCTTTTCGTGCGCCAGGGTTTTCTCAAAGATTTCCTTCGGCGAGGCAAACTTCACCTCGGGTGCGGGGATGGCTTTCAGCTCCACCCGACTGCCCTGGTCGTGGATGTATTCAAAGAACTTCATGGCATGCTCCTGCTCCTCCTCAAACTGGACCTTCATCCAGTGGGCAAAGCCGGGCAGGTTGGCATCCTCAAACCAGGCTGCCATGGAGAGGTAGAGGTAGGCGGATGCCATCTCGTGGGTGATTTGTTCGTTCACAAGTTCATAAACGGGTTTACTTAACATGGTATTCTCCTAAGGGGTAAAGGTTGCAGCTGCCTGCGATGAATTGTCATCGACAAGCGGCTGACATTCCGGGCAGATGCCAAAAATATCCACCCGGTGATTGACGATTTTAAAACCATACTTCGCACCGATATCATCCGGCAGAGTGTTGAGCAGCGGCAGATCAAGATCGAGGATTTTACCGCACCGGTTGCAGATCAGGTGGGGATGCGGCTGGGTGGTGAGACCATCGTAACGGCTGGATTCACCCCCGAAGGACAGCTCGTGGATTTCCCCCTCCTCCTTGAGCAGTGTTATGGTCTTGTAGACGGTTGCCAGACTGGTCATGGGGAATCTCTGCTGCACCCGGACGTGGACCTGCTCGGCGGTCGGGTGGTTGCGGCTTTCAGCCAATATGCGCAGAATCTCCATGCGCTGGGGCGTCAGCCGCCTGCCATGCTGCTGGAACTTATGGATGAGGGATTGCAGTTTGTTTTCCATGGTTTCCTTATTGATAATTATTTGTAATAAATAATAATTATCAATAAGGAGTATACCAGAATGAATGGATTAATGCAAGAGGGAATTACGAAGAACCATAACCGCAGATTCCTCTCACTCCCACTCATCCGGATCATAATGCCGCAGACGTTTTAATTCCCCGCGCTGCTTCTTGGCGCCTACCCGCGCTGCACTGGAGGTCACACTGGGGCGGGTTTTTCGGCGCACCTTGGGTTTTTCGGCTGCCTTGAAAACCAGTACGACCAGCCGGGCGATGGCGTCCTCCCGGTTCTGCTCCTGGGTGCGGTAGCGCTTCGCTTCGATGATCAGGACTCCCTCTTCCGTGATGCGGCTGCGGGCAAGACTGTGCAGCCGTTGTTTGACCTCCTCCGGCAGCGAGACCGCCGCAGCCAGGTTATAGCGAAGTTGAACGCAGGAGGCGACCTTGTTCACGTTCTGACCTCCGGGACCGGAGCCGCGGACAAAGTCAAACGAAATATCCTTTTCATCGATGGATATGTCCGGCGTGACCTGAATCATGTTTTAAGTATAACAGGTGCTGAATTGAGATTCCCTCAAACCCTCCCGGAAAATGCCCGGGAGCGGAAGCCGCCGGCAAACACCGCTGATTTCACTCCCCGTCTTTTTGGCGACCGTTTTCCAGGTTGAAGGGGCAGCCCTCCTGCCTGCATTCCTTGTTCAAGGCAGTAAACACGCAGGGCGGCGGCTGGCTGACGGTGAACCCTTCGTCGATATGGTTCCGCACCAGACGGCTTACTTCTGCAATTGCCAGCAGGGTATTGCGTTTGCAGCAGCGCGGACCGTGCATGTTGAAGGAGGGGTGCTTCATCAGCGCCAGTGCCATTTCAACCGGATCAATCCGGGCGGTTTTCAGTCAAAACTGTTCGATGAGATCATTGTCTCCCAGGCTGTGGCAGGCGTCGCAGACATAATGTCCGGCAGTGCAGCGCACACTGGTTTCAAACAGCCTGCCGCAGTAGGTACAGGCGAGCGGCTCACCGCACAACACAAACCGCTTCGATGGGTGTTCATGCCTCCTCCGGGGCGGACGGTTGTTTTGCGGTATTGAACAATCGTTTTTGCAGCCAGAATGCCACATTGACCAGTCCGAGCATCACCGGCACTTCGACCAATGGTCCAATCACCGCGGCAAAAGCCTGACCGGAGTTGAGACCAAAGACTGCCACAGCCACGGCGATTGCCAACTCAAAATTATTTGAGGCAGCCGTAAAGGAGAGTGTGGTGGTCTGGCGATAATCAGCGCCGACTGCCTTGCCCATCATGAAGCTGACCAGGAACATGCCAATGAAGTAAATCAGGAGAG
>CALMHE010000455.1 GCA_937863865.1 uncultured Anaerolineaceae bacterium
ACCATGCCAAGGGTTCTGGCAATATGTCCCAACACCAGATTGGCGATGGAGTAAGTAAAAAGAGGGTTTAATCTGCAAACCGCAAAGTATAGTCCACCAATGGTCTCCACCCAAACCACAGCAAAGGACCAGATGGCAGAGATGAAAAATAAAATCCGATACCAAATTTGTGATTTCCAGTGAGCGGTCAAGGCAGAAAGGCTCAACATGAGGAAGGGAAGCATCGGAATCAGGTAGCGGGGACCGACTGAAAAACCTCCCTGCCACATAACCGAAGATCCATTGAAAAGAAAAAAAGAACCTACTGACCAGATGCTAAGCCACCAAATGGCACGATATTGTTTGGATTTCCACCATGTCCAATAGCCAAACAACCCAAGAAATAAAATTGGTGCAACAAAAAACAAGCCGCGGTAGTTTCCAAATGTGATACCCCACAAAGCGTTTAGTGAGGGTGTGCTGATGCTGATGATGCCCACCGAATGAAGAGCTTCATAATTTATGGAATATTTATATCCCACCGGTAAGATTGTATGATAGACACTCCAGTTGAAGCCTGCCAGTAATAAACCGGGGATAAGCCCGCCGGCAATCAACCATACCACTTTGGAACGAAATGGTTTTTGGCTAATAAAATACAGGAATATCGCTCCAGCTATCAGGGAGGTTGAGTACTCGGAAATGACGGACCACCCCAACAACAGACCTGCCAGCAGGACTAATCCTTTTTGAATTCGCGTTTGACCCATTCGATGAATTAATCGGAATGCGGTAAACAATAAAAATGCACACATTTGGTGACTGTAAAAAACACCGGAATAGGGAAAGGCGGGAGTGGCGAGCCCGTAAATCGCAACCAGTGCAAAACGCCAGCCATGCGAAAGTGAAAACATGGATAATTGGTCGTAGATCATCACCCCCAGCCAAGCTGAAGGAATCGAACATAACAGAAAGGTCACGATATATAAAACAATCATGAAATACACTTTATTTGCCAGTATGCCGGTGCCGGTTTCCGAGAGGGTTGATTTGAATGCGCCGCTCTCGCCAATTTTCATCATCACATTCTGAACAATGGGTAATTTGAGAATTGGGCGGATGATGGCATATACAGGTGCTGCCAGGAAGGATGGTCCGGGTGCCTTGTCCAGATAGTAATGCCCCTCAAAATAAGCATAATCGCCGGTATTTTGATAGTAGTTGTCGATGGAAAAAGTTTGTTCATCCACCATTGCCAGTGCCAAATCGAGTCGGGCATTTTGACCCCAATCAGCCCAACGGGGCAGGAAATAAGAATAACAAGTCAACAGGAGTAGAAAAATAATCCAGCGTATGGAGCGGTCGTGATCAATCGAGTGATGCAATAATTTCATCACACCTTCTCCTTTGAAACAATGAAAATATATGGACAATCCCGGTACCTGCCAGGATGCAAATAAAAGGTTGAACAACCAGTCCATAGCGGGTGTCCCCCAAAAAGATGGCTGACAGACCCATGGAATAAAGAATGAGAAAATACAATATCAACCAACGACACCAATCTTTAAATGATGTGACCAGACCATACAGGCTGAATAGATACATGCCTATAAATAGGATGTAAATTATGGGAGCAAGCCTTGTTTCTATAGATTCTTTATTTGCTCTTTCCAGAGGCGAGAAGAATTTAATAATTTTTAGAGGGACGAGCTTGAAAAATTTTCCAGGATTTCCTTTGATCCAATCCATCCCGATTTTCCAAAATGCGGTACTCTTGTCTGCCTCCTCCAAATTTTCCAATGGATCAAATATGGATTCGTTGACGCTGATTCCAGCTGTCATGTCATTGTTGCCTTGCATTAACAGTAATCCTGAATCCAAAGATAAAGGAGTCACGCTGCCTGTTAACTGGTAATTGTGATCCGTCCAGGGTAAAATGACAGGCATCATTGCCGCTGCAATTACCAGGCCCCAGGACAAGGATGTTTTATGGAGAATCAAGGGGGTAAAAAGTCGGATCAGAATTGCCCCGACAATTAAAAACAAAAAGAATATTACTTCGTGACTTGAACACCATGTAATTACTTTCTGAAGAAATATCCATATTGTTGTTTTTAGGGTAACTTCCATAATTACACCCTGTCAATTTTTGAGGGAGTTATGCCGGAATATAAATCATCCAATGGACGGCACGCGATCCTGTAATCATATTCTTTCTCGATCAATTCCCGACCTGCCCAACCCAATTGCCTTGCCTTGTCTGGACTCTTTAACAGGTCAATAACATCATTGGAAAATTGCTCAGGCGTATCGGCAATCCGCAGGTGACGATCATGTTCCACATCGATTCCTTCACAGCCAATTGTGGTCGTCACGATGGGCAGCGCCTGGGACATGGCATTTAGGATTTTTACTCGCATCCCACTGGCTGCATGCAGAGGTACAACCATGACACCTGCCTGAGTGATAATGGGCAATGGATCGGACACATAGCCGTGAACATGAACTCCCTCATTCATTCCATCATATGCCTGGATTTCCGCCGGGGGACGTGCGCCAACGATGTCAAATTGTACATCCGGTATTTTTTCCTGGATGAGTGGGAAAACTTCCTTTAAAAACCAAAGCATCCCTTCTATATTGGGAGGCCAGTACATGGTCCCGATGGACAGGATATGATTGGCGTTGGGTTGGCGCTCGATGACCGGAAATTCATCCACATCCACGGTGATGGGTATAATGGTGGCGTTCAGAATGCCACCCATGGCTTCAGATAATGCCAGGCGGTCTTCTTCGCTGACCACTGTCACCATGTCAAATTGTCGACAGACATTCCCCTCATATCTCTTCATCAGCTTCCAGTCGCGTTCCAGCATCCAGCGGCGTGGACCCCTTCCCAGGGTGCTTGCCAGGCGTCGATATAGCTGCCAGAGAGCATTATGGGCATCCATAAGTTTTCTCGCAGTTTTCACACGTTGAGCATATTGAGCCATGTTCATTTGATCGGCATGAGCCACATCAAAACGATTTTCATTTGCCAGTCTGTCCACAAGGTGCCGCATTGTAGCCCGGTCATCGCGGGTCATCATCCACGGTTGCCCATTCAGGAAACTGCGTACCAATGCCATACTTTCATGCAGGATTGTACGACGGATGGATACAGCCTCCACCCGGGCGCAGACCTGCTTTAAACATTCAATTTCTTTCGATTGATCACCGCGGGTAAATGACACCAAAGTGAGATCATGTTTCTTGCTTAAATATTTAATGACATTCCAGGTTTTAACTTTAGGACCACTGTCTGGAGGGTAGGGGAGGACCTGGGTCAGGATCATGGCACGCATATCAAACCTCGCGCAATTTGGATATAAGTTGATGGAGTGAAATGACCGGACGTCCGTGCCTGCCATGACTTACATGCCGGAAAAACCCGTGCCAGATTAACTTGGGTGTCGTTAAAAACAATATCATTGCTTTTAACAGTCCTGCAGCCAGATTGCCATGATATTTCCGCATTAACCGCACCCGGCTCTGATACATGTCTCCCTCGCGTTCGACCAGGCGGCTCTGACTGCTTGCACCCCCATGATGAAGAACCAGGGCATTGGGATGATGCCAGACCTGGTAATCCATCTGCCGGAGGTGGTGACAAAAATCGACCTCCTCAGCATACATGAAATACTGTTCAGGCAATCCCCCTAAACCCAAATAGATGTCACGCAGGATCAACATACAGGCGCCATGAATGTAATCAACAACCCGGGGTTCACCTTTTTCGTCAGGTCTGTGGCTGGGATAGCAATCACCATACATTTTCCTCCCCAAAGTCGATAGGATGAGGAATTCCCTCCATATGTTGGGGAAATCAGCGTATGAAAACTGGAAGCGACCATCCGGGTAAATCAACCGGGGACCTGCCGCAGCCAGTTGAGGATTGGACTCTGCCAGATCAACCAGGGTGACCAGGGCTCCTGGCAACAAGGCGGCATCACTATTCAGGAGCAGTAGATATTTTCCACGAGCAATGGCAGCAGCCTGATTGTTGGCGCGGGCAAACCCAACATTGTCAGAGTTTTTGAGTAGATGCACGAATGGATATTGCAATTCGATCATCTCAATTGAACCATCCGTGGATCCATTATCCACGATAATTATTTCGATCCTGGAGAAATCCAGGGTATCCAACACCGAATCGACACATTCTGCCAGCAATGAATATGTATTCCAGCTGACGATAATAACGGAGACGAGAGGTTGAATCTCCTGAAAATTCAAGATGGCTCCTCTTTCAGTTTACAGGTCATATGATCCAAAGCAAGCATGGCTCCCATGAACAACCAGTTATAGACAGAATAATTAAATCCAGCAATCGACTGCGTATAGGCGAATGGGAATAGCCAGTCTCCAAACATCATCATCAACAATCCACCCAGGGTTCCACTAAGACCAATGATTGCAAAAGCTTCCAGAAAGTCATGCCTTCCATGCAGCCGTTTCACAAGATTTATCCCTCTCCAGATAATGGCACCAAAGAGCCAGACCAGGAAAATGCTGCCCACAATTCCAACCTGGGAAAGCATATCCAGATAATTGTTATGGGTTGCCATTGCCCTGCGTGGAAAGTATGTCATGTAATAAACCGCATAACCGGCTGGACCGGTGCCAAACAGAAAATGATCCTTGGTTATGAGCCAATTCTGTTTCCAGGCATCCAGGCGGGTTAAGCCACTGGTGCGGCTTTCCAAACTCAGGGATGTTGAAAGATAATCCCATTGAATGTAAATGATGATTGCCAGAACAATAAACAGGAAAATTGCTAATTTTGGTGATCGTAAAAAACTGATTACAAGGATAACGAAGAATACCGGTACCCAGCCTGCCAGCCATGTAATATTTCGAATAAATCCCCAGTAGATCCACAATAATGCCAATATTATTAACAATCCCCGAACCCAAACTGGCAATTTATTGTTGATAAATCCCATCCCAACTGCAATTGCAACAATCCACATGGAAAATAAACCATTGGTGTCCACGGGTAGCTTGATGGGCAATATATGGTCAATAAATCCCAGAAATCCTGCGATGATAAAGAGAACAACAATGGTCACCAGAAGACTTCTCCGAGTGATGAGATTGCTGGTTAATAATACGGTCACAACCGACATAATGAAAACAAGGGCTGATGCCATTTGAACAAACGGAAAGCTGCCCCAGACCGTTACGATAGGGTCGCGAAACCCGCTGGACCAAACCAATGAGAATAAGGTTGCACAACAGAACAGGAAGAGGGGCAAGTTGATGGGGGAGGGTTTGACAGTAAATCGACGTTCCAAAACCATTTGAAAGAACCATAAAAAAGTGAACGCAACAGTCAGAGCCAGGCTCAACACCACCCGGCTGGCAGTTCCGGTGGAAAAGCTGATGGGAATGTACAGAGCTGAAAATAAAATAATTACCGGGTATAAATCATTCCGGCGCATCATGAATTCCAGCGAAACCAGCAATGCCACCACTGCAACTGGTGCAGCACCAATAACAAATTGCTCCATCCCAGCCATGGCTGCCCCCAGGGCAACCACCAATAGAATCAGGATCGGAATTCCCACCCGGATTAATATTCTTCGACGATCAACCCAATGTTCAGAATTATGGGCAATTTCAGCTGATCTTTGCGCCCGCATTATCCGGCACCTCGCACTCTTGAATCCAGCAAATGTTCCAAGCTTGCTTGGAGCTTGTGACCGATATGACTCCAGCCGTATATTTCATCGATTGAACTTCTGGCATTCCTGGTGAGAAATTCCCGCAGGTCAGGGTCACGAAGCAACTTCACCACGTTTTCAGCAAATTCTTCCGGTGAATTAGCAATCAACAAGTCCCTGCCTGATTCCAATCGTAATCCTTCAGCACCCTTGGCGGTGGCGACTACCGGGGTGCCAATTGCCAGGGCTTCAAGTATTTTTAATCTCGTTCCTCCCCCCACCCGCAATGGCACAACACAAACAGAGCTGCTTTTCACTACCGGTCGGATATCAGAAACATAGCCAGTGAAAATGATATGGTCACTGTAAGGCAGGGAGGAAATATCAACTCCATCCGTCCGACCGGTAATGATTAATTTAATTTGAGGGACTTCCAGGAGAATGAGTGGGAAAATTTCTTTGAGAAAATACTTAACAGCATCATAGTTGGCAATATAAGTTAATGCCCCATTATAAATGAGTGTGTTCTCTTCGTGAGTAACCTCTCCAATATCGTACCAATTCACGTCCACTCCGTTGGGAACCAGGGATAACCGGTCCCGGGATATGGATGGAAACAACCGTAGGAGTTGATCCATATCCTTATCGGAAACAACCAGGATATGATCAAATTTCTCACAGGCAGTGCGTTCCAGGGAGATGAAAGATCGAAAATAAATATATTTGCGTAGTTTTTGTATGTCCCCCCTGGCAAACAGGTAAGTTTGTTCCTGTATCAAACTTTCCACGTTAAGTTCACTCAACACCATGAGGGGGCGTTGATGATGATTCAGCAAATCCCAGAGATAATTAATCATCATTAACGGTTCAGTAATCACCAAGTCGTATTTCCCATGGATCATGACCTGGGTTAATTTTTCAACCACATTTTTGGATGGCGGACCAAAGAAATATTTGGGGTGAGGAAAAAACATTCCCATTGGTACATCGTACCAACGGCGGCGTCCATCCAGCGAACCAAAGAGCTTGTCCCCCGGCAGGATTCCATATACTTCCCTACAGATTTGCTGGAGTGGTTCGATGTTTTCAAGCTCTTGGGGCGATTGAATTAATGAAAATACAGATATTTCATTCCACTTGGATAGTTCCCGAATTAGGAAATATCCCCGTATTTTTGCCCCATTATCAGGTGGGAAGGGGAAGAAAGAAGAAACCCAGAGAATATTCATAAAACATTCTTTCCCATGCGACCACACAAGATTTCGGCTGGTGGGGGACCAAAGCGTTTTTTATAATAATCACGAATTCCAAGAATTATGGCATTACGTAAATTTCGTCTGGTCTTTCGTCGGGGTCCAATCGTCCAGATGAGTGCCATCCGCATGCTTTCCAATAACAGAACCCTCCAGAACACGAACAATCCGAATCCGGCACAACGAATCCAAAGCAACCGATTGCGCGTCATCAGGTAATAGACAAGCGGGGATAAATTCCGTTGGTCAGGTTGGATTTTATGCCAAACTTTTGCATCTGGAAGGAGCATAATTGTCTGTCCCATCGAACCCAGGCGCTGACACCATTCTGCTTCATCAAAATACATAAAGAAACGTTCATCCAGAAGACCAGCTTTTTCGATCGTCTCAATCCGGGTCATCAGGGCACATCCTGAGGCAAAATCAACCCTGTATGGAATGTTGTCGAACTGACCCTGATCAATTTCATCTGTTCCAAGCATTGATGCTTTTGCGCGTCGCGGGTCGATTTCTCCACCCGCTGACCAGATCCTGCCCGGTTGGGAATGATAATAAATCATTGGTGTGGTAACGCTGACATTTGGGGATGTTTCCAG
Source organism: uncultured Anaerolineaceae bacterium (assembly GCA_937863865.1). Classification (GTDB taxonomy): domain Bacteria; phylum Chloroflexota; class Anaerolineae; order Anaerolineales; family Anaerolineaceae; genus CALMHE01. The sequence goes on from CALMHE010000455.1 coordinate 7,534, forward strand.
CAATGTTGTTAATTTTTCAATGGCATCTTCAGCAATGATGGCATCATTATTTAACAGGAGAATATATTTTACCTTTCGAGAGATCGCCAAACGAATTCCAGCGTTGTTGCCGCCTGTAAACCCCAGGTTGCTATTCATTTGCAGGAAATTTTCCTGTGGGAGAATGCCTGATAGCTCCTTGCCTGAGCCATCAGTCGAAGCATTATCCACAACGATGATGGATAAGTTGGGGTAGGTGGATTGACGAACGGAGTCAATACACGCCAATGTGTCATTGAGGTTATTCCAGTTGACGATGATGACTGCCACTGGAGGTCGGGTCGTTATTTCACTTTCGCGTTTTGATTCGTCCTGCTGTTTATTTATCCTATCCATTTCAAATGATTCCGTACTTTCTGACTATCAATTAATCAGTTCGCCTTGTTCCTCCAGACGTTGATAATCCGCATCGACCATGATTCTGACCAATTGCTCAAAGGATACATCATGGTGCCAGCCCAGAATCGTGTGGGCTTTGGTTGCATCTCCACGCAATTCCAATCCCTCTGATGGACGGTACAGCCGTTCATCCTGTTTTACCCAATCCTGCCAGTTCAAACCCGCAGCCTGAAAGGCAAGTTCCACAAATTCCTGCACAGAGTGTGTCTCACCGGAGGCAATTACGAAATCATCCGGTTCCGATTGTTGAAGCATGAGCCACATTGCCCGTACATACTCGGGAGCATACCCCCAATCCCGCCTGGCGGATGTATTGCCCAGGCGCAGTTCATTTGCCAGTCCCATTTTAATCCGTGCGACAGTGCTGGTGATTTTTCGGGATACATATTCAAATCCACGCCGTTCTGATTCATGGTTGTAGGCAATTCCACAACTTGCGAATATTTTGTATGCTTCACGGTAATGTTGGGTCAGGTAGTATCCTGCTACTTTGGATACTCCATATGGCGACCTTGGATGGAAGGCGGTTGTTTCTCTTTGAGGAGTCTCTTGAGCCAGCCCAAACATTTCACTGGTGGCAGCAAAGTAAAACTTGCATTGTGGGGCAAGCTCTTTCAATGTGGAAAGGATGAAATGAGTGCCATTCAGATTGGTATTGACGGTGGAGAATTCATCCTCGAAGGAATAACCTACATAACTTTGTGCTGCCAGGTGATAACATTCCCCGGGTAATATATGTTCTACAACCCGAAATAAACTTGGGAAACTTTCCATGGATGCGGAATGCAGATGGATTTGATCCAGGAGATGATGGATTCGCCACAATCGATGGATTGGGTCTTCCAATGCCACATGACGGACAATCCCATGAACCTCGTATCCTTTATTGAGGAGAAATTCAGCCAGGAATGATCCATCCTGTCCTGTGATTCCAGTGATTAATGCTTTTTTTTGTGTCATATTATTCCATTCTGCATCATTGTTCAATGCGTATGTAGTCGATCAGGGTATAAGTATTCATCCAAGGATCTGCACGTTCATAAGTTCCCATGCCTGCGTTTCGAGCCAGTTTTAGATAGTCATCTTCATGTGAACCTCGTTTGGGGTGGTAAACTGGCTCAGAATTAAGAATATCGAACATGACACAATCCACAGCGACAGGATCGCGCGAGAAAAACAGGCTGTTGGGGGAATCATTTCCAAAACTTTGCCAACGGGAGGGAGCAGCGGTTGTAAAACCCAAGGCGCCATACAAGCCATCTCCAACAGTTAGAATGGTTTTGTTGAGGATATATGGATGGGTATTAAGTACCAGCAAGGGACTGTAATTGGGATTGTATACACCATCATCAGGATCAATCAGTGTGTGCAAAAGTTCTTCATTTGGTCCGATGATCTGGTTTATTGATCCGTAGTGGTTTTTAAACCCAAGCGTAACTGAAGAGATTCCATGGTCTTTTAAAATGGGCATGTTGATGAGATAGGTACAGTTCGCTAAAACATTGGTGATGAGCCTGTATGTCAATAATCCATAATTAAAATTAACCCGTGAAGCGGGAGTATCAGAAAATCCGGCTGCCGGTGTGGTGCACTGTCCATTGTCAAATAATCGGACAGGATATTCAGTCAATTTGTTAAGAAAACGGGTTGGAAACCGTCGCAGGGCATCATAGACCCAAATATCCTGATGTCTCACACCTGCCTGAACCAAACCATTAATGAGTGCAATTACTGGTTCTGCAACTGCATCAATTTGATTGTCAGTGTCGATACACTTACCACCAGTGTTGTTAAAATTTACTTTGATGGCGATGGCTTTTCCAGCACTATAACCCGGTAATAACGTCTGCCAGGCACCAGACACTGAACCTTGCCCGGTAAGTGACATCACCCCTTGATCAGTCATTTGATTGACAATGGATTGATTGATGTAATTACCATACCAGGAGCTGCCTGAAAAATTCCAGCTTGTGGCTGCAGGATTCCAGACGTGAACCACCCGGCTGCCTGCAGGGGGGGAAGTTGGAGTAGGAGTGGGGGTTGGGGTTGGTGTTGGGGTTGGTGTTGGGGGGTGCTCCTTGGATACGACCGGCATCCAAATTTGATGGTCATCAGGTCCACTGGTGTGAGGCATGATCTTTGCTTTGCCATTAATTAATTTCCCAATCAAGCCAAAGGCAGCCACTCCGGCAGTACCAATTAGAATTCTCAGAAAATCACGACGAGAGAGTCTTTTTTTCATTGGAATATCTCCAGCACGGGATCAGGAATCCAGATAAGGGAGGTCAAGTATGGTTTGCCGCAGGTAACTGGTGGTATGCTGCTTGCGCTGGATGTCATCGATCACCCGAATGACCTGTTCGGGGGATAGATCAAGTGAAGTGGCAATATCAACCGGAGGGATACCCAACTCCATTCCCCGCCAGATCGTATCCAGGATATGAAATGGAAGCCTGAAGAAAAATTCCTCCTGTGTGCTTCCGGCACTGTATGTGTCACTGGTGGGCGTACGTTGTTTGATTTCTTCAGGTATGTTTAAATATTCAGCCAGTTGATATACCTGACTCTTGAAAAGATGAACAATGGGGGTCACGTCACTACCACCATCGCCGTACTTAACAAAAAAGCCCAAACCATGTTCATTTTTGTTGGGTGTGCCCACTACAGAATAAGAACACAATTCTGCATGATAGTAAAGCATTGCCATTCGTGTGCGTTGTTTGAAATTGGAGGCAGCCACAATTTGTAAAAATTCCTGCACTGGAAGGCGTTGTGTAAACACATCACCACTCTGTGAGACCACTGTGAGCTTGAAGATATTTAATATATCCTGATCCAGCAGGCTGCCAGGGAGGGTGATTTTTACTTTCCATCCAGGTCCAAATTCAGGGAATATGCGGCGGATTGCCTCATCACGCCGGCGGTAACACCCGGAACCTTCCAGGGAGGCTGTAATATCCTCCAGAACTGTACGAACTCCGAATTGATCCGCCAGGTTTTGTGCCAGTGGAACACTCTCCGGTGAGGATTCTTTTTCAGGAATAATAATTCCGAGTACACGTCCTGCTCCGAGAGCCCGCACACACAAAGCCAGAACAACAGATGAGTCAATTCCCCCGCTAATCCCGACAACAGCTCCGCGCCGGTGAAAGGTTTTTAGGATTGCTTCGGAAAGGAAGTTACAAATCCGATCCACCTCCTTTTCCACATCGAGGTTTAGTATATTACTGGAAAATGATGATGGTTTTGTTTCCCTATTATTCTGTTCCATTAGTTTGCCTCCTTGGTGAGGATCACGCGTTTGAACGGGCGATTTTCCGGCATTTTTACGGAATTTCTACGAAAAGAATCAACGAATAACATATGAATAAGCTGAGTGGAAAGAATCCCAACCAGACCCATATCCTCGACTTCACTGAGATCAGCTCCACTGGTAGCTTTTCGAACCAGTTGAGCCACCATTCCGGATTGGAAAAGACCGCTTTTTTGGATGGCTTCCGGGGAAAGTAATTGTTGGACATAATCCAATGGCTTGGGATGAAAAAAACAACGGTGAATGGGGGCACGGTAGGGGCGTTTTACTCTTCGCCATATTTCAGGGGGCAACAAGGGAGCCGCCACCCGGCGTAGTAAATATTTTTCCAACATCCCGTTTAGCTTCAAATGGGGGGGCAGGTGATTGCAAAACTCCACAATACGGTAATCCAGGAAGGGGAAGCGTCCTTCAACAGAATTAGCCATTGCCACACGATCACCCTGTGAACTGAGCAGGTAGGGAGAGAGAAAAGTGGAAATCTCAAGGAACTGCGCCTGTCCCAAAGGGGACCAATCGGTATAATTTTCAGGGAGAATACTGGTGGAGGGGTGGGGCTGAAAGCCATCCGGTTGGTTTGCCAGGAAACGTACCAGGCGGCTGGTGTTGTTCCAACGAATCTGGTGGGAGTACCAGGGGCTGGAAGTGGATGTTAATCCCTGGCGGAAGAAAGCCGTCAGGTAAGCCCAGCCGGATTGGTTAATTCTGGAAATATCCGGATAGAGCTTTTTCAACAGGATGGGGCGGAGTTTTGATTCTGGATCACGCGCCCAAAATCGACGTACTGACATTTCCTTGAAAATATCGTATCCTGCCAGAAATTCATCTGCGCCTTCACCGGTGACCACAACCTTAAATCCATCAATATGAACCAGCCGTGAGAGCATGAACATGGGAACTGGTGCTGTGCGCAGGATGGGTGTTTCCGTGTGCCAGATCACTCTTGGCAGTGTGGCGCCAATGTCTGAATGGGTGCAATAGACAATGTGGTGCCGGGTTCCCAGGTGATCTGCCATCTTCCTCTGATAGGAACTTTCATCGTACAAGGGATCGGAAAAGGAGATGGAGTAGGTTTCCAACTGGGAAGGAACCTGTTTACGGATAAGGGCTGTCGTTGTGGAGGAATCCAATCCACCGCTCAGGTA
>CALMHE010000456.1 GCA_937863865.1 uncultured Anaerolineaceae bacterium
CCTCAAAACCTATCAACCCGGGTCTGATAGTTTCTGACAGCGCCCGTGTACTAGGATTACCGGTATGGAGCACTGGCTGCTCCAGGTTTGATTTCCATAAATTCCGAATATGATCCCATGCAGAGGTGACCATGTCCCGTTCCCACATTCGATTCATCCTGATTGCGCTTGCCATTGGCTGGGCGGTGGATCTGCTTTTTTTCAAACAACCCCTGGGATTGAATTTCCTTCTCTGGTCGGCTTTAATTCTGGCGGGAGGGATTTTCCTTATTGTCAGCGAAAAAAAGAAGCCGGGCTGGCAAACCTGGCTGCTGATGGTGGTGGTCCTGGCAGCGGCGGCGCTGCCCTTCCTGCGCATGGACATCGTCACCCGTTTTGCCGGGATGATGCTTGCCCTTGCCGGGTTGTTGTTCATCGCGGATACCGCCCTCAACGGTCACTGGCTTTATCAGCGCATCTCGGACTGGGTTTTGATGATTTTTCGGCTGATTGCAGCCGCGTTTGCCCGTCCGCGGGAGTTGTTCAAACCCGCTGCAGGGGAGGAAGCCTCCTCCCCTCCCCGTGCGAAGAGTGTCTTTAAAGTGATCGGTCGGGTTCTGCTGGGCTTGCTGCTGGCGCTGCCGGTGGTGGTGGTGCTGGGTTCGCTGCTTTCCAGCGCCGACCCCATCTTCTCGGATCAGGTCGCCCGTCTGCTGGAAAACCTGCGGCTGGAAAAGCTGGTGGAATATGCCATGCGCCTGTGCTATGTGCTGGTGATTGCTTATTTCGTATCCGGTTTACTGCTGCATGCAGTGTTGCCCGCAAAGGAAACCCCCCGCCCCGATCCGCAGACCAGCAGGTTCAAGCCCTTCCTGGGCTTCCTGGAAACCAACATCATCCTGGGAGCCGTGCTGGTGTTGTTTGCCGCCTTCGTGGCAGTTCAGTTCCGCTACCTGTTTGGCGGGGAAGCCCACCTGCAAGCCATGGGGTACACCTACTCTGAATATGCCGTGAAGGGATTCGAGGAGCTGGTGATGGTGGCGGTGTTGAGCCTGGGTCTGTATCACGTTCTGGCGACCCTGGGCAAACGCCGAACACCCGCCCGGGAGCGCAGTTACACCATCCTTTCTGTGGTTTTACTCGCCCTGGTGATGATCATCCTCGGTTCCTCCTGGATGCGCCTGCGGATGTATGAGAATGCCTACGGCTTCACCCTGCTGCGCACCTATACCCACTTTTTCATCCCCTGGCTGGGAGCCCTGCTGTTGACCGTGCTTGTGCTGGAAATCATCAAGCGGCGCGGGCATTTTGCCCTGGCGTTGTTCACCATGGCAATCGGTTTTGGCTTGACCCTGGGATTGGTAAACGTACAGGGATATATCGTCCGGCAAAACGTAGCCCGTGCCGAAGCGGGAAAAAACCTGGATGTCGGATACCTCACCCAGCTCTACTGGGATGCCGTTCCCGTGTTGCATGACCTTTTTATAAATATGAATGCCAAAACCAGCCCGGCATATGACAATGTCGGCGCCTCCCTGGCATGCTATGCGGCATCCATGAAGGACACGCCGGATCATGACTGGCGCGGTGCTTCGCTTTCTGAAATTCAAGCCCACAGGATATTTTCAGACCCGGGAAACAAGAAAATCTGGAACTGGTACCCGGTGACCTGGATTGCGGAGTCGCATCAATATGTGGTCAAGATTGGCAATGAACTGGTGCCGTGCGGCATCAGCGGGTATATCGATTGATTTGCCGATGATCGATGGACAGGCTGAGGGCATGTTTTCCTTGTAAAGGACAAGCCTGCAGCCTGTCCATCCGGCAGGTCCAGGCGGGAAATTATTTAAAAAAAATAGAATAAAATTTCAATTTCACACTCGAAAATTAACGCCTTCCTTCAAAACAGCTTATAATAAACAAATGCAAACTGCATTTGGGGAGATTCGCACATGCTGACCTTCCGTGATTTATCCGGCAGCCTTCAACGCCTGGATGTCCCGCGTACGGCACCAGTCATTGTTCATGCATCCCTGTCATCCTTCGGCGAGGAAATCCGCGGCGGGGCTGAGACCCTGCTGGGCGCATTGCTCGCCTGCACCGCTGGTTTGATGATTCCCGCCTTTACATACAAAACCATGATCATCCCGGAAGCCGGTCCTCCCAACAACGGGATTGCCTATGGCAGCGGGCGGGACCTGAACCGCCAGGCGGTATTTTTCACCCCCGGCATGCCCGCTGACCGGTTAATGGGCAGGTTGTCTGAAGCCGTCCTCCTCCATCCCTCCGCCCGCCGCTCGGAGCATCCCATCCTTTCCTTTGCCGGAATCCATGTGGAGCAGGCGCTTTTATTCCAGTCCATCGCCCATCCGCTGGCGCCCATTGAAGCCCTGGCTGAAATGGATGGCTGGGTGATTCTGGCGGGTGTTGACCATACCGTCAATACCAGCCTGCACCTTGCCGAGCTCCGCGCTGGCAGGAAACAATTCCTGCGCTGGGCTCTGACCTCCACCGGGGTGGTGGAATGCCCCGGTTTCCCCGGCTGTTCGGATGGATTTGAACGGGCAAGCCCCAGCCTGGCGGAAATTACCCGCACTGTGACCATTGGCGGTGCGGTTGTGCGCGCCCTGCCCCTGCAGCCCATGATCTCCATGATCACGGACTGGATCCGGAGCGATCCGCTGGCATTGCTCTGCCGCCGGTCGGAATGTGAACGCTGTGATGCCGTCCGGAAGGCTGTCATCCTCTCACAACCTCCAGCGGGAGGGACCCGATGACCTTGCCGATTGACCGCACCCGTTCCTTCCTCCAGCTTCTGGTCGACATCAGCCGGGAACTTTCCACCACGCTGGACAGTACTGCCATCCTGAAGCGGGTGTTAATGCTTTCAGCCCATAACATGGGCGCGGAGCGCGGCAGCCTCATCACGCTTGACCTTGATAAGAAACCCCTCGACGCTGCGATTGTCGTCGGGGATGTGTTCCTGCCCCACACCCTGCAGCATCTGAAGGAGATTATTGAAAACGGATTGGCGCGGCTGGTGATTGAATCCTGCAAGCCGGCGCTGATTGAAGATACCAGCCGTGACGAACGCTGGATGCACCGCCCGGATGATGATCCCAAGGAATCCGGGGCAAAATCAGCCCTCTGCGTGCCGCTCCTGGCACAGGATGAGCTGGTGGGCGTCCTCACCCTGGTGCATCCCGTGCCGGGTTTTTTCAACGGACAGGACCTGGAACAGCTCCAGGCTATTGCCGACCTGGCAGCCCTCGCCGTCCGCAATGCCCGGCTCTATGATTCCCTCGACGAGGCTCACAAACTATACCGGGATTTATTCCAGGATAATATTGACCCCTGTCTGATCACCGATTGGGAGGGGCGGGTGCTGGAAGCCAACCGGCAGGCTGCCGGCGCCATCAATATACCCCAGCAGGACCTGGCGGGTCTCCAGATTGCCGATTTACATGACATGAATTGGGAAGTATTGGGAATTGGCTATGGCGTGGTTCGCAGCGGTGAAATGCTTTCCTACGAATCCATCCTGCACTGCGCCTCCGGGCAGCATATCCCGGTGATCGTTTATGCCCGTTCCACCCAGTACTTCGGCGGCGAGGCGATCCAGTGGATTCTGCGCGACATCCGCGAACGCCGGCAGCTGGACCTGATGCGCGAAGATCTGGCGGCGATGATCTATCACGATTTGCGCTCACCGCTCTCCAATATCGTCTCCAGCCTTGATATTCTTCCCAGCCTGCTGCCGAAGGATGCCAGCCCCACCGTCAACTCCATCCTGCAAATTGCCACCCGGTCCGCCGACCGGATGCAGCGCATGATTTCCTCCCTGCTGGATATTCACCGGCTGGAATCGGGTCAATCCATATTGTCCCTCAGCCCGGTAAAGGTGGATGATCTTGCCATGGAAGCCCTGGAAACCGTGCGCCCGTATTTCGAGAGCCGCCAGCAGCAGGTTGAAATCTGCATACCGGTGGGTCTGCCCTGCTTGAACGTGGATGGGGATATGATCCGCCGGGTAATCATCAACCTGCTGGAAAATGCCGGAAAATATTCGCCGATGAAATCAAAGGTGGTGCTGGGCGCCGGTTACTCTGAAGGCTGGATCACGATCTGGGTGAAGGATGAGGGACCGGGTGTTCCGGAGGAGGCGCACCTGGCAATTTTTGAAAAGTTCATCCGCCTGCCGCGCGAATCCCATGCCAGGGGGATGGGATTGGGGCTGTCCTTCTGCCGTCTGGCAGTCCAGGTGCATGGTGGTAAAATTTGGGTGGAGAGTCAACCGCAGGAGGGCAGTTGTTTCAAGTTCTCACTGCCGGTTTTACAGAATTGATATTTCTCCCATTGGAAGGGAATTACGAATGCAGGAAATTGCAACCCACATCTTTATGGAAACCGGTTACCCGGGCGTGACCCTGGGCGCCATCAACTGGTCACACGGTCTGATTTTAATTGACTCCCCGCTGCGGTGTGACGATGCCCGGCTGTGGCGTTCCTCCCTGCTGAACCTGGGCGGTGGAATTGACCGGCTGGTCATCAACCTGGATGCCCATTATGACCGCACCCTGGGCGTGCGCGCCCTGGAATGTACGGTCATCGGACATGAAAAAATCAACCAGGCATACCGCACCCGGGCGATGACTTTTAAAGCCAGCAGCAGCGAAACCGGTTCCGAGTGGGAGCTATATAACAGCCTGGGGAGTGTCCGCTGGGCGCCGCCGGAGATCACCTTCACCGAGGAGCTGGTCCTCCACTGGGAGGAAGATGCCAGCCTGAGGCTGGAATATCACCCGGGACCTGCCACCGGCTCATCCTGGGTGGTCATGCCGCATCAAAAGGTGATTTTCCTGGGCGATGCGGTGGTTGCCGACCAGCCGCCATTTTTGGCGCAGGCGGACCTGGCGACCTGGCAGGAATCATTGCAATTATTGCTGACCCCGGATTATCAAAATTACCTGTTTGTCGGCGGACGCAACGGTTTGCTGACCCACAATCATGTGCGCCTGATGCTGGATTTCCTCGTGGAAGTGCACCAGGGCATGGAAAAGCTGGCAGTGAACCGGGCTCAACCCGAGGAAACCCAAAATCTGGTGATGCCGTTGCTCAGCCAGTTCCGCTTTCCCTCCGAACGACTGACCCTGTATACCAACCGGTTGAAATATGGCTTGTTCCAGTATTATCTCCGCCATTATCGACCGAACACGAATGATCTTGAGGAGTAAAACCATCATATGAATAATCCCGTTTCCTACATTCCCCTGGTGGAAGCCCATCGCGGACCCATCGTCGAATCGGTCATGTACGGAGCCGCAGCCATCGTGGACGCTCAGGGTAAATTACTGGCTGCCCTGGGCTATCCCGATACAGTCACCTACCTGCGCTCCAGCAGCAAACCGATCCAGGCTATTCCACTGGTGGAACACGGCGGCGTGGAAACCTTCGGGCTGACCGACTGCGAGCTGGCGTTGATTTGCGCCTCCCATTCCGGCACGGATGATCATGCTGCGACTGCGGCATCCATCCAGCGTAAAGTCGGCGTCACCGAAGCTGATTTAATGTGCGGGGTTCATCCCCCCACCCACCGGGAAACCTACCTGCGCCTGGTTCTGAGGCAGGAGGAGACGACCCCCAACCGCCACAACTGCTCCGGAAAACACTCCGGCATGCTGGCTCTCTGCAAGCTGATGGGATTCCCCACTGCGAATTACATTGACCTGGCTCATCCGGTCCAGCAGATGATTTTAAAAACTTTTGCTGAAATGGCGGGACTGCCGGTGGAACAAATCCCCGTTGGCGTGGATGGCTGCTCGGTGCCGGTGTATGCCGTGCCCATGTACAACGGTGCGCTGGCATTTGCCCGGCTGTGCGATCCCTCCGCCCTCACCGAAGCCCGGGCGGCAGCCTGCCGCCACATCACCCGTGTCATGCCCAGCCACCCCGACATGGTGGCGGGACCCGAGCGCTTCGATACAATCGTGATGCAGGTGGGCAAGGGACGGATCATCTCCAAGGGCGGCGCCGAAGGCTACCAGGCAATGGGACTGCTGCCCGATGCCCTTTTCCCGGGCAGCCCGGCGCTGGGCATCTGCATAAAGATTTCCGACGGTGATGCCGGTGACTTCTTCCGGGGCGGGCGAGCCCGCACCATTATTGCCATTGAAATCCTGCGGCAGCTCGGCGCCCTGACGGATGCTGAAATTTCCGAATCACTGGAAAAGTTTGCCGCCCGTCCCCAATACAACTGGCGCAAGGTGCGCATCGGTGAGATCCGCCCGGTTGAATTTTCACTGGATATCCAGTTTTAACCTTTACACGGGTCATGGCTAAGCGCCCGCGACCGGCAGGAACATCCACCAGCGCATTCGGCAGCCCCGGGCGTGTGAATCATGATTCATCCTCATTTTATGGCAGCCGGCTTTATGCCGGACTGCCCGGCGAAGAGCCGGTGGAGTATGTGGAAAATCCCGTCCCGCCGGCGCTTCTGAATTCCATCCGGTGCGCCAGCAGTGAGAAGATGAGTGACCTGCCGGATTGTTCCGTGCACCTGATGGTCACCTCGCCGCCTTATAACGTGGGCAAGGAGTATGACAACGACCTGTCCCTGGGGGAATACCGGCGGATGCTGCGCAGCGTCTGGGCGGAGGTATACCGGGTGCTGGTTCCAGGCGGTCGCGCCTGCATTAATGTGGCAAACCTGGGGCGCAAACCCTACCTGCCCCTGCATGCCTTTATCATTGCCGACCTGCTGGAACTGGGTTTCCTGATGCGCGGCGAGATTATCTGGAACAAGGCGTCCAGCGGCAGCCCGTCCACCGCCTGGGGCAGCTGGAAATCCGCCAAAAATCCCGTGCTGCGGGACGTGCATGAATATGTGCTGGTGTTTTCCCGGCAGATGTATGCCCGGGAATCCGCCGGTCGGGTGGACACCATCAGCCGGGAGGAATTTCTGGAACTGACCAAAAGCGTGTGGACATTGCCTGCCGTGCAGGCAAAATCAATCGGTCACCCGGCGCCCTTCCCGGTGGAACTGCCCCGGCGGCTCATCCAACTCTATACCTATGCCGGGGATATCATCCTGGATCCCTTTATGGGCAGCGGACAGACCGCCATCGCCGCCCTGAAAACCGGTCGCAGCTACGTGGGCTATGAAATCAATCCCGAATACACGGCACTGGCGGAACAAAGGATCGCTGCCAGCCTGGAGGAAAAGAATCCATGAATGAAGCTCCCTTGACGCTGGCGGAACACGCCCTGACCATCCATGAACGCCTGTTGCAGGTTTACGGTCTGCCGGAATGGCGCCATCCGCTGCCGGCGCTGGATGAACTGGTCTCCACCATCCTGTCGCAGAACACCAATGATCTCAACCGGGACGCGGCATTCAACCGGCTGCGGGAACGCTTCCCCGCCTGGGAGCAGGTACGGGATGCCCGCCTGGAGGATGTGGTGGCGGCAATCCGCCCGGCGGGTTTGGCAAACCGGAAGGGTCCGCGTATTCAAGCCGCCCTGCGGGAGATCACCGCTGAACGCGGCAGGCTGGAACTGGACTTTCTGCGTGAACTGCCACCGGAAGAAGCTTATGCCAGGCTGGTGCGCTTCCACGGGGTGGGTCCCAAGACGGCTGCCATTGTCATGCTTTTTTCGCTGGACATGCCCGCCTTTCCAGTGGATACACACATCCATCGCGTTACCGGCAGGCTGGGGCTGCGCCCGCAGAACATGAACGTCGAGCAGGCGCATGGACACCTTTCTGGGATATTCCCACCGCAGACCTATGCCCCCGTCCATTTGAACCTCATCCGCCTGGGGCGGGAGGTCTGCCACGCCCGCAAGCCGGACTGTCCGCATTGCCCGCTGCGGGATATGTGCGATTATGCCCGGATGGAATCACCCGCCAGTTTTTCCCCACAATCCCCTCCAAAAACATGACCCCCTTCCCCGCATTTACCCTCACAAAACGTCCCCAATGAGCTGATTCACTCCTATACACTCCCCCCCACCCCGGTGTGACAAACCTGCTCACCCGTGATGTGCTGCGCCGGGATCCCTCCTCACCGGAAATGAGACAGCTTAAAGCCGCGGCGCACACCAGCCGCTGGGTGAAACAGCTTGAGGATTCCCAGCTCCCGGATGGCTCCTGGGGGCGGTTCCACTCGCAGGATACCAAAGTCAAAACCGTCTTCCGCACCACTGAGCAGTCAATTCAGCGGGCTCTGGCGCTGGGGCTGGAACCCGGCGATCCAATTCTGCAGCGCGTGCGGGAGTACATCCTGCAAGCGCTGGCGGGCAGCCTGACCATCACCGATCCGCCGGAAAAGAATGAACGCTGGGATGTCCTCATCCCGCTGGTTCTCGCCGGCAGCCTGGCGCGGCTGGTCATCGGCGTGCTGCTGCTGATCGCAGCCGGCGCGGTGGTCTTCCTGGCGCGCAGCAAGCCCCAGCCCTCACAGACCACCGTCGTCCAGCAGATCGACCTCAGCGGCGATGTTAGCCTGGAAAACATGAAGTGCAAGGTCTGCGGCGCACCGCTCACCAAGGATGAGATCGACGTCAAGGCCGGCGCGATCTTCATCAACTGCTCGCACTGCGGCTCCACCT
>CALMHE010000457.1 GCA_937863865.1 uncultured Anaerolineaceae bacterium
CTCACTGCATCATCCAAATCCAATGATGCCAATAAAAACCTGACCCGCAGGATGTAATTTCATTAACTGGCAAGATCCGCCTGCCAGGCGGCTGCTCAAACAATTTCATATTTCTCCTCCCTGCTGCGAAATGTTGCCGGAATCCGGCAACATTTCGCGGTTAATCCTTTACCAAGGGTAAAATCACCACAAAAGTAGTCCCCTTGCCCACCTGGGATGAAACCTCGATTGTACCGTTATGGTTTCGCACAATCCAATAGGAAATTGACAAGCCCAGACCAAAACCACTTTCACCTTTCTTTCGCCTGCGTGAACGTTCACTTCGATAAAATCTATCAAATATATGAGGAATATCCTCCTCTGGAATACCTTCACCAGTATCATTAACCAGAATATGAGCCTGCTCTCCCATTTTAAACGTTGAGATGCTCACCTGCCCGCCGGCAGGAGTGTTCGAAATCGCATTGCCAACCAGGTTAAGAAGTACCTGTTTCATGCGATCCCAATCACCAATGATTTGCACAGGTTCCAGTTCACCCAGAATATATTTAATCCCTTTTCCAGCGAGAATCTGGGTTTGATGATAAACATCCAGCACCAACTCATCCACATCCAGCCGACCCAGGTTCAATGGCATGCGACCCGATTCTGCTTGAGATAAGAGGAGAATATCACCCACCATTCGGGTCAGTCGATCAACTTCACTTTCAATGCTGTACAGAGAATCCGGGTCAGCATTCCCGATTTTTCGCAATAATCCCACTTCCCCTTTGATGACCGTCAGAGGTGTTCTTAATTCATGACTTACATCCGTTACAAACCGGCGCTGCATATTCAGGATATTTTCCATCCGATCCAACGCCTGATTGAAGCTGCGTGCCACATCACCAACCTCATCCGTGCTTGTTTCCCTCACCGGCAGTCGGATGGATAGATCATTGGACTTGTTTAATTCATCCATCTTGTTAACGATCTGAACCAACGGCAGGAGCATTCTGCCGTTTAGATACCATAATATTGCAATCAGTAAAATAAACAGTACAAATATGGCTGCCGCCAGCACAGATCCAAGATCCTGCTGGGCAATAATTAACCAGGATGTGCTGATTCCGATCATAACGACTCCCGCCCAACCGCGAGCCGTCTCAAGAGGGACACTTAATACCCGCATTTGATCCTGTTTCCAGGTATTAAAAGTGAATGTTGGACTGGCTGAATCCCATCCACCCGGATCCAGTGGCGCCTGAGTACCCGAATAAGTTGAATATTGGAGGCGTCGATTCATCCCCCATATCTGCCCTGTATACTGATTGGGTAATTCATAAGTGTCAAAAACGGAAACATTAAACCGCCCTGGTGCTTCCATCCGCAATTGATTGATGACATCACCAGCTACTGAAAGTAAACGTTGATCAATCCGATCCAGGACGATCAATGTGGTGACGCTATAGATAACCACACCCAGAATTACCAGACCCAGCGTCGTCAGAATGACATCCCGCAGTGCCAGGCGGATCCGTAAGGACATTAATTAGACTCGCGCAGTACGTATCCTACACCACGAACGGTATAGATGAGACGTGCTTCTCCTTCTTGCTCCAATTTCTGCCGCAGGTATCGAATATACACATCCAGAACATTGCTCTCGCCGCCAAAATCATATCCCCAGACGCGGTCAAAGATCATCTCGCGCATTAATACCTGGCGGGGATGGCGCATGAATAACTCCAACAGGTCATATTCCTTCGCAGTTAAGGTAATAATCCGACCCTTGCGGCTCGCCTGACGTGTACTGGTGTCCAACACAAGGTCCTGGAAAGTCAGGACCGTTGCCCGTTCAGTCTGGGTCCTGCGTAATAAGGCACGCACCCGGGCAGAAAGTTCTTCCAGGTCAAATGGCTTGACCATGTAATCATCCGCACCTGCATCCAACCCCAGAATACGATCCGGAACTGTATCCTTGGCAGTAAGCATCAGGATGGGAGTGCTGCCGGATGCCGATCCCCGTAAACGTCTGCAGACTTCCAAACCATCCATACCCGGAAGCATCAGGTCCAAAATGACAACGTCAGGACGATTTTCCAATGCCAGCGCCAATCCCGTCTCGCCATCACCGGCAGATTCAACATCGAAACCTTCCAGTGATAAACTGCGCCGCAATACTCGAACGATCGCATCATCATCCTCAATTATGAGAATTCGCTCTTTCATAATACCTCCGAGAGAGTTTATCAGTTGCTTTTAATACTATACCATAAAGGTATTGTAAAAACTAGATACATTAATTGTTGTTGTTTTTCGATTAATGGATTTTTCCAGAACCACGATTTACACATTATAATTCCCACCATGGAACCCTCAACGCCAATACACCCTCCAATCTGGGTGGATACAACAGATACACTACTTCAAATGGTGGACAATCTGATCCACTTTTCCCGTATTGCTGTAGACACTGAATCAAACAGCCTGTTCGCATACCAGGAGCAGGTTTGCCTGATCCAGTTTTCGACCGGACAAACCGATTACCTGGTTGACACCCTTGCTCTGCAAGATCTTTCCTGCCTGAAGGAATTCTTTTTAACGAATACGATTGAAAAAATATTTCATGCTGCCGAATATGATTTAATATGCCTTCGACGGGATTTCAGTTTTCAGATTCATCATTTATTTGACACCATGCAGGCGGGTAGAATCCTGGGCAAAAAAGGGCTGGGGTTGGGTTCCATGTTGGAGGCTGAATTTCACGTATCAATTGACAAACGTTACCAGCGTGCCAATTGGGGACAGCGACCCCTTCCGGCTGCCATGCTGGATTATGCCCGGCTGGACACCTTTTATTTATTATCCCTTCGGGAAGTATTGATGAATCAATTGAGGGAGAAAAATCTTCTAGAGCTTGCTCTTGAAGATTTTACCCGTCTGAGCAATGTGGAAATTCCTGAAACCAAGGAACTGTGCAATTCCGGGATTTGGCGTTTGATAGGCAATCATGATTTTACACCCCAGCAGGCAGCCGTTCTCAACCAGCTCTGGCTGTACCGGGAACAACGCGCCCAATCTGCCGATCTCCCCCGATTTAAAATCCTCAGTGATCGGATCCTGCTTGAAATTGCCCAAAATTGCCCCACGACCATCGCTTCATTACGGGAACTGGATTGTCTGTCTCATGGTAATTTTAAACGTCATGGAGAACAACTGGTGCAAGCCGTTCAAAAGGGGTTAACCAGCCATCCAATCTACCGCTGCAATTCACACCGTCCTGATGATGCCTACCTGAACCGGCTTGACCTTCTTCGGCGATGGCGCAAGACAGCCGGGGTAACCCTGGGCGTTGAATCGGATATCATCCTCCCGCGGGATACGATGGATGTAATCGCTCAGGAAAATCCTCATTCGCTTAAGGAACTCGAATCCATCATGAAACATTTGCCCTGGCGGCTAAAACAATACGGTTCGCAAATATTGTCCATTTTAAATTGAGGGAAGCTGAAAAATCATGAAAATCACCATTAATGGGGCAGCTCAAACAGTCACTGGTTCTCAATACCTGATCGAAATCAATGGTTCAAAATTATTACTGGAATGCGGTTTATTTCAGGGCAAACGAGCCCAGACCTATGAACAAAATCAACATTTCTCATTTCCACCTTCGAAAGTGGATGCATTAATCCTATCCCACGCCTATATCGACCATAGCGGTAATCTCCCAAATCTGGTCAAACAGGGCTTTTCCAACCCGATCTACACGACACCTCCAACGGCGCGCCTGGCGGATTTTATGTTATTGGATTCCGCCCATATCCAGGAAGCGGATATTGAATACATCAACCGTAAACGGGAACGGCGCGGTGAGACTCCAGTTGAACCCCTGTATACCATTCCTGATGCAGAAAATGTACAGCATCTATTCAAGCGGGTAAACTATAACACTGAATTTGAACCGGTACCGGGGGTCACTGCCAGATTGGTGGACGCCGGACATATTCTGGGCTCTGCTGCAATTGTTCTGGACGTGAAGGAAAATGGCAGGCGATTCCGTCTTTGGTTTTCAGGTGATATCGGGCGGGAAAACCTTCCCTTATTGAAAGACCCCATCCTGCCTGAGGATGTGGATTATCTCATCATGGAATGCACATACGGCGATAAACCCCACCGGGATCCTCAATTGGCTTATGATGAACTCCGGTCGATTGTTAACGACACCATTGCGCGTAAAGGGAAGGTGATCATTCCTGCTTTTGCTGTGGGACGCACACAAGAGATTGTCTACAGTCTCAACACCATGATGACCAACGACGAAATGCCGAAAATCCCGGTGTTTGTCGACAGCCCCCTGGCAGTCAACATCTCCAATGTCTTTCAGGAATTTCCCGAATATTTCGATGCCGAGACCAGCAAATTCATTCGTGAACACCATCACCCGGCTTTGGATTTTCCCCAGCTCACTTATGTCCAGACTCTACAGGAATCCAAATCGCTTAACGATAAACATGGTCCAATGATAATCATTTCAGCCTCAGGCATGGCTGAGACCGGGCGCATCCTTCACCACTTGAAAAACAATATTGAAAATCCCAACAATACAATCCTGATTGTGTCCTGGCAGGCACCCAACACCCTGGGACGCCGGCTGGCAGATCGGGAACCTTTGGTCAATATCTTTGGCGAACAATATCACCGCCGTGCACAGGTTGCAACCATTGGCGGTCTTTCCGCCCATGCCGGGCAAAACATGTTGTTGAAATATGCCAAATCATCCAGTTCACAACTCAAACGACTGATCCTGGTGCATGGTGAACCAAAGGCTGCCCAAGTTTTCAGGGAAAAATTAACCGAAAATGGAATTGAGCCCATCTTGTATCCATCCCAGGGTCAATCTATGGATATTTAACCAGGTCTCTGCTATAATTCCTCCCTGCAGGATGGAGAGGTGCCAGAGTGGTTGAATGGGGCGGTCTCGAAAACCGTTGTGGGGCTGGTCCCCACCGTGGGTTCGAATCCCACCCTCTCCGCAAGTTGTAAGATCCTCTTCGCCGCGAAAGCTGCTCCATATCGCTGACCTCAATCGCTTGGTGATAGGGTCCCAACCGGTCGAGGGTTCACGACCGAGACCATTCAGTGTCCACCGGGCGATCTCACTTTTATAGTGCAACAAGCTCATTGTATGTACTCCTCTGTGCTTGTCATGGTATTGCATGACAAAGTCCTGTCAGACATCTGAAACTGGACAAATACGACCAGTCCTTAAAGCAGAATGTCTATCTCCGTTTCCTGACGGACTTGACCGTCGCCCACCGGCTGATCCGCACTGCCAGGCAACGCTGGCACCCCCATCCTCTGCTCTGCGGGCTTTATCCCCTGGCTGAGTTTGATCGGTTACACGATTTATTTGTTTATCATCATGCTTAAGGAACCAGCTAATCCCCACCCTCAATCCGGGACAAAATATCACCTCCTCCCCGACGGTGTAGGTATAATGAATAAAAGTGGGTCTGTTTGCCATGTCAGGAGCAAAAACGGAGTACACAGAAACGAGGAGACCCTATGGACTATCAATCCACTGTGCAGTGGCTTTTTGAACACGGAGGACCTGTGATCCGCTTTCGGGTTGCCAAAGAGTATGGCGATTCTCTCCCACAGGTCGACCTTGAATCGCTCGAAGCCGATCTGCTGAAATCGAGCATTGTCCAATTCTGGCTGAACAATTTCAAATCTTTTGAAACCTTAGCCGACCAGCAGAAGCGGGGGGAAGGTCTGGGAGAGGGCGGCAACTCCAGCTTTCTCCACGGATCAACCGATCAGAATATCGAAGTGGTTCTTCCGAAACTTGGGCAGCTTGGCATGCATGCGGGGATGCACATTTTGGAAGAGAAAATAAACGTCTGGCTGGAACGACTCGAAGCTGAATTGGAACACGATCCTGGTAAAACCTATGCCAGGGACGATCAGTTCCTGGAGCTTGTCTATGCCCACTATGATCATCGCCTGATCATCGCCAGCTCGCTGGCCCAGGTTGGCTGCGCCGGACACCCTGCGGTTACCAGGGTGATCCAGTCCCGGGTTGACTGTATCTATGAAGTGGTCAAAGAAGACCATTTTGACATCTACGAAGTACCAGGCAAGACCAGTATCCATCCAAAAGGCTGGGGAGATCACCTGCTCAAGTCGAAGCTTTATGCAAATGGCAGGATTTGCCTGCCCTTTGTTCACGATATCTGCAATTTTGCATTGGTTTACCCCTCAGCCCCCACCGAAACGAAACAGAAGATTGATGCCATTGTAAAGTGGATCCTCAAGCCTAAACATCAGGATTTTTTATACAATTATGGCTACATCCGCTGCCCCGATGGACGCGGGAAATCGGTCGGACACAAGATGATTTTCCCCGGCTACTTTGGGCTGGATAAGCCGAATTTCGATCCTCGCCCACTTGTTTTCCGCTGCTGGCAGATGTGTCACTTTCCAGGGAGTAGAGAGCATCCCTGGTTCATGAGAAGCCTGGCTCATCTGGAACAGTTCGCTCATGCCCCGGGGATCTATGCTTTCCCATCCAATTATCTTCGTGAAGCGAAAGGTCGAGGATATTGGATCCATGGTGATCGGATGGGCTTGGGCGAAGACCGCCGTCGTTCACAATGGCGCACGATCGAGTCAACTTTCTGGATGCTCCTGGTCAACAAACCCCCCGCTTATACCGGTTGATGTTCCTGGCTTCGTTTTTCCTTCATTTTGACGCTCTTTATCGATCTGGATGTAGATTATGACGGACTGATGAACGAAAGTCACCTGATCCAATGCACCTGGGCGATATCCACCTCGTTACCGCCTGGCTTGCAGTCAGCGATAAGCAGCAAAACGGACAAAAAGAATCCAATCCATTATTTGTCACACCATCATGATTTTAAAAACCATGTTTACCAATCTATCCGACACCGAAAAACCTTACTGCTCAGCCAGGCTACACAAACCCGCCACTTTTGAACCTCTCATCGCCTCCCTTTTCCTTTGTTGTTTGACAGAGCCAACTGTTAATGAATTTTTCCAACCATCTTCAAGTCATTTTTCTCGATAATGGTTTCAGGGGCGAAAGCCACGATGAAGCAGAGAAGCGCACCCATAATATCATGAGCGCGGCAGGTACCACGCCCATCGTGAGTGTAACCCCATAAAGTGTCTGCACCGGAATAGAAGTGTGTGTTTGTATATATGCTGTCAATGGGTAAATGAAGAGATTGCTCAGGTAATGCACAAGCATTGCCGGCAGCAGGCTGCCCGTTTTGATGGTGACATAGCCATAAAATACTCCCAAGATTGCAGCCCATACCACATTGCCTGCCATCCAGATAGGTGGCTTCCCACTTAAGATGTTAAATATATGGACCGCGCCGAAGCCTAATGCGCTGAACAGCACCGCTCTGAGTGAATCGTAATGCCGCAAGAATACCGCCAGAATCACCCCCCGGTAGGCAAACTCTTCCGTGATCGCCAACAACGAAACCAGCCAGCCCATTGAGTTGGGTGGAAACTCACTTTGCAGTGGAAATGCTGTGCGGAGAAATGCCAGATCGACTGCCCCGCCGTGCGAAAGATGGTAAATCGACGTGCTTGCGAATTGACAAAAAGCCATGATCAGCCAGCAGGAAACGCCCAGCAGGAGCAATTTAAGCACTGGCTGCCATTGGGTAAGGCGTATTTCGGTAAGGTAGGTCGGGTAAGTGTGCGACCGCCCAGGGAACCCAAGCACAAAAGGCACAATGAGAAAGACGATGACGGTGTTGTTCAACACATTCACCCAAAAGTCGAAGAGCGGTGAGGTGCGCGGTAATTTCAGAGGATAAGCCAACAGGATGGTGAATATGACATTTCCTGCAAGGGTAATGAGGATGAAGACCAGCAGGAAGAGCCAGGGATGTTCAGACAGTGAAAATCCAGTTTTTTTCATATGTTACCTCCAGTTTATCTGCATATCTTTTTCGTCCAGGCTGTTGTAGGTATCAGTAAATCTCTGATATCCCTGCGCGATCGTCTCTGTCAGAGCCTCTCTCCCCATTGCTCTTTTAATTATTAAAGCCATATGCGCGCCGACGATGTAAAATCCTTTTTGTCTGGAGCACAGATAAACTGCAACCCGATCTGGGGTTATATAATATTGTACAGCGATTAATGGAAATTGTGACAGGCGATACTGCTATCTCAATAAAGATGTTCCGACGCGTGCATCCGTGGGGGAACAGCGTCCAGCCGGGGAGGAACAATTCCGTCCTTAGCCGAACAAGCCTTTTTCTCGATTATGACATGAGAATAACAAGAACATATCGCAGCTCGCACCGCGGATTTTTCTTGTTTTCGGACGCAAGATGGTATTGCAGCCTTCAGGCTCGGATCGAAGTCATCTGCATATGTCGATAAAGGTGAATTGCTGCAATTATTGAGGTGGTCATCTCTTCACTACCCGCCTTCTCGAACAGGTGATCTTCAAGATAAAGAAGGGCTTGCAACAATTGTAATATCGACAAAAATAAATTATGAATTATATTGATAACCTGTCCCGCTTCGATGCCTGATGAATAAATGCACTCAAATCCTTCTGGAT
>CALMHE010000458.1 GCA_937863865.1 uncultured Anaerolineaceae bacterium
CCTCCTCGTTTACGTCCGCCATGGAACGGCTGGGAGGCAGCGTCATTCCCATCAACGAGGTGCGGTATTCATCCGTATCCAAGGGTGAATCCCTGCCGGATACCATCCGCACCCTGGAGTGCTACACCGATGTAATTGTGCTGCGCCACCCCGAAGCGGGGTCGGCTGCCCTGGCTGCCCATTACGCCCGCATGCCAATCATCAATGC
Source organism: uncultured Anaerolineaceae bacterium (assembly GCA_937863865.1). Classification (GTDB taxonomy): domain Bacteria; phylum Chloroflexota; class Anaerolineae; order Anaerolineales; family Anaerolineaceae; genus CALMHE01. The sequence continues at coordinate 209 of CALMHE010000458.1, forward strand.
CGGTGACGGCATCGGCGAACACCCCACCCAGGCGCTGCTGGACCTCTTCACAATTTCCGAGGAGATGCACCGCATTGATGGTCTCACGATCACCATGGTGGGTGACCTGAAATACGGGCGCACCGTTCATTCCCTCGCCCGCCTTCTGAAACTGTACAATGTTAAAATCAATTATGTATCGCCGGAAATCCTGCGCATGCCCCCTGAAATCATGGCGGAAGTGGAGGGAGCCGGCATCCCCCAGGCGGAATACCATGAACTGAACCAGGTTCTGAAGCAGAGTGATGTCCTCTATGTCACCCGCGTTCAGAAGGAGCGGTTTGAAGACCCCGCTGAATATGACAAGGTCAGGGATGTCTTCATGATTGATCGCAAGACAATGCGGTCCGCCAACGAGGATATGATCCTCATGCACCCCCTGCCGCGCATCACTGAAATCAGCATGGAAGTGGATGATGACCCCCGGGCGGCTTATTTCCGGCAGATGGAATACGGTCTTTACATTCGCATGGCGCTGCTGGCAATGGTATTGGGCAAGGCATAGTACAATTAAATGATGACCAACTTTTTCACCTCCCTGGATGAACGTGCCCGCCGGATCGGTTCGCTGCTCTGCGTGGGACTGGATCCTCACCCGGCGGATTTGCCGGAACAAACGCCCGCCGCGGCGCTGGAATTTTGCCTTAATTTAATCAAAGTCACCAAGGATCTCGCCCTGGCGTACAAGCCCAATGCCGCATTTTTCGAGGTTTATGGGGCACCCGGATGGGCGGCGCTGGGAGAATTGATTGCCTCCGTGCCGGAAGGCATCCCGGTCATTCTTGACGCCAAGCGGGGTGACATTTCCTCCACGGCGGATGCCTATGCCCGCTCCGTCTTTGAAAACCTCCAGGCGGATGCGGTCACGCTCAACCCCTACCTGGGCAGGGATTCGATTGAACCTTTCATTGCCAATCCGGAGAGGGGGGTTTTCCTGCTTTGCAAAACCTCCAATCCCGGCTCGGCGGATATCCAGGATCTGCAGCTTGCCAAGGGTGGATTGCTGTACGAACAGGTGGCACGCCTGGCACAATCCTGGAACACCCGCGGCAATGTGGGTCTGGTGGTGGGTGCCACCCATCCCTCCGCACTCCGCCGTGCCCGGGAAGCCGCCCCCGATTTATGGATTCTGGCGCCCGGGGTGGGCGCCCAGGGGGGTGATTTAATCACCGCCCTCCAGGCTGGCATCCGCAGGGATGGGCTGGGGATGCTGGTTCCGGTATCACGCGCCCTTTCCCGCGCTGGAGATCCCCACCAAAAGGCTCTCGAGCTGGTGGAGGTCATGCGCAAGGTTCAGGCGGGCACCATCACCAAGCCGCTGAAAACCCCGGATGAACTGACCCCGGCGCAAGCCAGCCTTGCCGAAGGTTTGCTGCAGACCGGCTGTGTGCGTTTTGGATTGTTTACTCTCAAATCGGGGATTCAATCACCGATTTATATTGACCTGCGCAATTTGGTCTCGCACCCGGCGCTGCTGGCGGAAGCCGCCGGCGCCTATGTGGAACTGCTCGGGTCGCTGGAATTCAAACGGCTCGCCGCCCTGCCCTATGCGGCATTGCCCATCGCCACCGCCATCAGTCTGCAAACCGGATATCCGCTCATCTACCCCCGCAAGGAGGTGAAAGCTTACGGCACGAAGGCTGAAATTGAGGGTGAATTTTTTGCCGGGGAGCGGGTGGTCATCATTGATGATCTGGCGACCACCGGCGGCAGCAAATTTGAAGCCATCGAGAAGCTCACCGACGCCGGGCTGGTTGTCAAGGATGTGGTGGTGTTGATTGATCGTCAATCCGGCGCCGCCGAGGCACTGGCGGGGGCGGGCTACTGCATGCACTCCGTCCTCACCCTCACCGGCTTACTGAATCACTGGGAGGAGACCGGGCGCATTCCCGCCGCCCAAATTGAAGCTGTGCGCGATTTCCTGGGCGGGCAATAAATGATGGATTTCTATCACCGTCTGCGCCCGTTGATTTACCGCCTGACACCCGAACAGGCTCACCGTCTCACCATCAGCCTGCTGCACCTGGGGGGGATGCTGGCACCCTGGATGATCCGGGCGCTTTTCCCCGTACACCGCTGCGGACCCGAAGTGAAGGCATTTGGACTCACCTTTCCCAATCCACTGGGGATGGCGGCAGGCTACGACAAGGACGCCACCGCCTGGCGCGGGCTGGCAGCGCTGGGCTTTGGTCACATTGAACTGGGTACGGTCACCCCGCGCCCCCAGCCCGGCAACCCCGAGCCGCGCATTTTCCGGCTGGTCGAAGACCAGGCGGTCATCAACCGGATGGGCTTCCCCAACCGCGGGGCTGATTTTCTCGCCCGGCAATTGAAGGGCAAACGCCCCCGGGGTCTGATCCTGGGAATGAACATCGGCAAGAACAAGAACACACCTCTGGAGGAAGCTGCCGGGGATTATCTCAGCCTGCAGGAATCCTTCTCCCCACTGGTGGACTACCTTACCGTGAATGTCAGTTCCCCCAATACGCCTGACCTGCGCAAGCTGCAGACCCGCCAGGCACTGGAGGAAATCCTGCTGCCGCTGGCGCGGCACCGCGACCATGCCGCTAAAAATGGTCGGCAGGTGCCCGTGCTGGTCAAGCTGGCGCCGGACCTGACGGATGCTGAACTGGACGAAGCGTTGGAAGCCATCCTGGATTCCAACATGGACGGAGTGATCATCAGCAACACCACCCTGCAGCGACCGGCTGGAATCCGCTCGCTGCTTGTGCATGAAACCGGCGGTCTCAGCGGCGTTCCACTGCGTGCCATTACCGATGAAATTCTGAAAAAGACCGTCAAACGGCTGGACGGCAGGCTGCCCGTGGTGGCTTCCGGCGGGGTGATGTCCACCGCCGACACCCGCCAAAAGCTGGATGCCGGTGCCATTCTGGTGCAGCTCTATACCGGCTTGATCTACGAAGGACCCGGTCTGGTGAGCCGCATTCTCAACGAAGGACTCTGAATCCCATGACAGATTACCGTTATCCGGGAGAAAGCACCACGCTGGCGCTCACCATCCTGCTCATTGTGGGGGTGCTTCTCATTACCATCCCCACCACGTTCTGCCTGGTACCGCTGCTGGTCATCATCGTCATTACCATGGCATATTACAGCGGCAGACAGCATCAGGCTGATGTCATGCGCATTGGTCGGCAGGTGACGCCCGGCACTGCGCCGGAGCTCACCGCCGCGGCGCAGGATTGCGCCCGCAAGCTGCAACCCGGTCCGGTGGCGCTGTATGTGGTGCCCAGCCGGGTGGTCAACGCCTACACCTTTGGTCTCTCCAAGCCCAACATGATCGTCCTGCATTCATCCCTGCTGGAGATCATGGACGCCGATGAGATGTGCTTTGTCATCGGGCACGAGATGGGGCACGTGGCGCTGGGTCACACCTGGCTGAACACCCTGGTGGGAGGCATGGCGGGAGCGCCCATGCCCATCGGCGCGGCGGTTATTTTAACGTTTGTCTTCCGCTGGTGGAACCGGCAGTGCGAATACTCATGCGACCGGGCGGGACTGATAGCCTGCGGCAGCCTGCGCAAAGCGACCAGCGCACTGGTTCAACTGGTGGCGGGGGATATCAATACCGATGAGGAATTGCGCCGGGCGCTGACCGCCATCCAGCGGCGGGATGACGGCGTCCTCGAAGACTTGGGCGGTCTGCTTGCCACCCATCCCAGGATCCTCAAGCGCTTGGAAATGCTGAGACAATACGCTGAATCAGCGGAGTACCGCCGCCTGGCTGGGGGGTAATCCTGCCGGCATCACTCTCCGGCAGGTGAAGCAGATACGGGAATTATTGTTGGGGGGGTGCGGGCGGGTAGTTGGGTGGATAATACTGCGGCGCTGGAGGCATGTAACCCGGGTTGTATTTCTGGTTGAATTCCTGGTCGGACATTCCCAGAATGATGATGCCTTCTATCAAACCAATAATTTCGGGGATACCTGTCCAGCAGAACAGGAGGTATACAATTCCCAGGCCCACATTGCCCAGGTAAAATTTATGGGCACCAAATCCGCCCAATAAAATGCCAAATAGCCCTGCTGTGACCTTGTTTTTCATGGATGGTCTCCTGTTATGTTATCTGTAAGGATGGATGACTGGAAAGAGACTGCATTGGGTAGTCAACCCCATCATCTTTCTGGGTCGGATTATAGCACAGGATGGGCAGGTCTGGTGAAAGGAACTGCTCTTTTATGCGTTTAAGAATTTCCGCTATAATTCCATCAGGCATCAGCCATCATTATTTCCCCGAGGTACAAAAAATGAATGAAACCATCCAGGTTATTTTACGGCGGCGTTCCCGGCGCATGTACGCGGATAAACCGCTTGAATCCCTCCACCGCAACGCCATCCTGCGGGCGGCATTGCGCGCCCCCACAGCCGGCAACCTGATGCTCTATTCCATCATCGAAATCACCGACCAGGAGCTCAAGGAAAAGCTGGCGGTCACCTGTGACAACCAGCCCTTCATTGCCTCGGCTCCGCTGGTGCTTCTTTTCGCCGCTGATTACCAACGCTGGTGGGATTACTTCCAACAGACCGGAGCTCCGCAGCGCGCCCTTGATCTGGGAATCCAGCCCCGCAAGCCGCAGGCGGGTGACCTGGTGCTTGCCTGCTGTGATGCCCTGATAGCCGCCCAGACCGCCGTGATTGCGGCGGAATCGCTGGGGGTCGGCTCGTGTTATATTGGCGACATCCTGGAAAATGCCGAAACCGTCCGGCAGCTGTTCAATCTGCCGCGCCATACCTTCCCGGTCACACTGCTCTGTTTTGGTTATCCGCGCAGCACACCATCAGCACCGCAGACCAGCCGCTTTGACCAGCGGTTCATCGTCCATCAAAATTCATATCACCGCCTGAACAGCACTGAGTTGGGAGAGATGATGCAGCCGCTGGAGCAGCGTTTTTCCGCCAATCCACCGCCCCAAAGCATGGCGCAAAACGCCGGGCAAGCCACCTACCTGCGGAAATTTGCAGCAGATTTTTCGGTCGAGATGAACCGTTCGGTGCATGCCTGGCTGAAGGCATGGGAGGATGAGGAATGAAGACGCAAAAATTAGCCCACACCTATTCGATCGTGGCGCGGGACCCCGAAACGGGGCAGTTGGGAGCAGCGGTGCAGTCGCACTGGTTCTCGGTCGGCTCGCTGGTGATCTGGCTGGAGGCGGGTGTGGGGGCGGTTGCCACCCAGGCGATGGTCGAAGTCAGCCACGGTCCGCTGGGGCTGGAAATGCTGCGCGCCGGCAAACCCGCTGATTTGACCCTGGCAGCTCTGCTGGCATCCGACGATGGGCGTGAACTGCGTCAGGTGGCGCTGGTTGATTCAGCCGGGAATGTGGCGGCGCACACCGGCAGGCGCTGCATCCAGGCTGCCGGTCATGTTGTGGGAGAGGGATTTTCCGTGCAGGCGAATATGATGCTCAAGGATACCGTCTGGAGGGCGATGGCGGAAGCCTATCAAGCCGCCGGCGGGCAGCTGGCGGACCGCCTGCTGGCGGCACTGGATGCCGCCCAGGCGGAGGGCGGTGACATCCGCGGAAAGCAATCAGCGGCGTTGAAGATTGTGGAAGGCAAGCCCGCCGGGGCATACTGGCAGGGCGTGCTGATGGATCTGCGCGTGGACGATGCCCCCGAGCCGCTGGTGGAACTGCGGCGCCTGGTATCCGTGCAGCGCGCCTACGACTGGATGAACGCCGGGGATGCCGCCCTGGCTGAATGCCGGACTGAAAAAGCCCTGGAAGCCTACCGCACCGCCGCCGGCATGGCGCCGGACCTGTTGGAACTGCCCTTCTGGCATGCCGTCACCCTGGCGGACCTGGGCAGGACAGCCGAAGCCCTGCCGCTTTTTGAAAGAATTTTCAAAGAGGATCCGCTCTGGATGGAACTGCTGCGGCGCCTGCCGCCGGTCGGCTTGCTGCGCCAGGACCCGGAGATGATGCGGCAGATTGAAGCGGTCTGCCCCCAATAAATCCACCCCTCAGCGCAGCCGGCAAACCATCCCCGGATTCACACCCGGTGCGGCATACCCCAGCCGCCCAGGCGCACAC
>CALMHE010000459.1 GCA_937863865.1 uncultured Anaerolineaceae bacterium
CCTGCTGGCGGAGCTTTCTCATGGGGTGCGCTTTACCGCCCTGCCCGACATGCGCGAGCTGGTGCTGGCACCCTCCTTCTGGAGCACGCCGCTGGTCTTTTACCGCGAGATCAGCCCGCAGGTGACGCTGGTGGTATTTGGCGCCCGTCCGGCGGATGTGGCGCTGGTGCCCGGCGAGCAGGTGCCGGAGCTGCTGGTGAACGGTTTAAAAGCCCTGGCAGACCCCACCCGCCTGCGCATCCTGCGCTACCTGGCAAGCCAGCCGCTCACCCCGGCGCAGCTTGCCTCACGCCTGCGCCTGCGCCCGCCCACGGTCATCCATCACCTGCGCGAGCTGCGCCTGGCGGGCATGGTGGAAATCACCCTGCAGGCGGACGGCGAACGCCGGTACACCGCCAATCCCGGCTCGGTGGAACTGATCTTCAACCGGCTGGGTGCCTTCTTAACCTCGGAAGATGAACCGGCAGCCTGACGCCGGAATTAACGAATTATTTGAGACATCAATGAAGCGTTCTTATAAAGTTATTAAAGATTATGGCGAGAATCTCGCCTCCTTCCAGCCGAATGCCCGCCTCTACCTGATGAACGTGGTGCTGAGCGGCGCAGCCTCCGGCGTTTTCCGCCTGCTGTTCAACTTCTTCGTCCTCAGCCTGGGCTACAACAAGGAGTTCCTGGGCAACATGGTCAGCGTCAGCAGTTTTACAGCGCTGCTGGCTGCCCTGCCGATGGGCTATGTGGTGGACTGGATGGGGCGGAAGCGCGCCCTGCTGATCAGCGGTCTGTTTGTTGCCGTCGCCACCCTCACCATGACCCTCCTGCCGTACCGCGGCGTCCTGCTGGGCATGAACATCCTGCTGGGTCTTGCCCAGAGCCTGGCGGGCGTCACCATGGGACCCTTCCTGATGGAGAACTCCACCGAACGGGAGCGCACCTATCTTTTCTCCTTCAGCTCCGGTCTGATGATGGCATCCGGCTTTGTGGGCAACTGGGTGGGCGGCTACCTGCCCACCTGGATGGGCGCATGGCGCGGCTTTGATGCGGTTTCCACCCAGGCATACGCCATGGCGCTGCTGGTCGTGGTCAGTGTGATGATCCTGGCGATTGTGCCGCTCTTCTTCCTGAAGAAACCCCGCCTGGAAGCGGGTCAGAGCACCGACTTTATGCCGCTTTCCTACTTTAAAAAGGAAGCCAGCCTGCTGACCCGCCTGATCCTGCCCATGCTGCTGACCTCCGTCGGCGCTGGTTTGATCATGCCCTTTATGAACGTCTTTTTCCGCGAGATACATTCCCTGTCGGATGCGGCGGTGGGCTCGATGTTTGCCTGGGGTTCGCTGGCGATGGGGCTCGGCTTGATGATCGCCCCCCCGCTGGCGGAGCGGATGGGTAAAATTGAACTGGTGGTCATCACCCAGGGGATGTCCATCCCCTTCCTCTTCCTGCTGGGCTTTTCGCCCTGGTTCGGAGTCAGCGCCGGGGCTTACTATATCCGGCTGGCGTTGATGAACATGAGCGGACCGGTTTACCAGACCTTCGTGATGGAACGGGTGGAGCCAAACGCCCGGGCGACGGTCGCCAGCCTGGTGAGCATGGCAAACTCGGTGGGCTGGGCGTTCAGCCCCACCATCAGCGGCTGGATTCAAATGAAATACGGCTTCGGACCGGCTTTCGTGGGTACCATTATCCTGTACATCTTCTCGGTGTATTTCTACTGGAGGTATTTCTGGTACCAGCCGAAACAAAAAGTGGAAAACGTGACCGGGTCGGAAACCACTGCAACTGGAGATTGATATGATGGAAATGACCATTGATTTTCCGGGGGGTTCGAGAGTGGATGCCCATTTTGGCGGCTTCACAGTCCCCACCGATCAGCTGCCCGAGGCTAGTGCGCCCACGCCGTTTGCCGTGTTCCTGGCATCCATCGGCACCTGCGCCGGGATTTACGTGCTGGGTTTCTGCCGCCAGCGGGGGCTGCCGGTGGAGGGAATCCGGATTGTGGAGCGCATCCACAGCAGCCCGGCGACCGGCATGGCGGAGGAGATTGAGCTGGAGATCCAGGTTCCACCGGGCTTCCCGGAAAGGTACCACGACGCCCTGGTGAAATCCGCCGCCCAGTGCAAGGTGAAAAAGACGCTGGAGAACCCGCCCCGCTTCCAGGTGTACACGAAGGTGACGGGGTAATACAAGCAGACCGACCAGCGGATTATTATATTTATTTGTCAGATAAATTTAGGGATAGGTTTCACTGGCGTAATCGTGCCAGTGTCGCCTGAAATTCCTTATTCCTGTCCTCGATCAAGTCCAGGATCACATCCGGTGAGCGTGTGTCCACATTATTTTTAATATGCGGATTGTCCGCTTTCAGGTCGTAATTTTTCGCCTCCACCTCTGCCCGTGAAACCGTCCAGCTATGTTCACTATCGGCGCGGTTCGGCAGAAGGTTATAAAACTCATTAAAATGAGTCAGCTTTAATGGTTTGGTTTTGCCGACTTTCAAGTCCGAGAGATCATAGTACCATATCTGTTTCGTTGGACCTCCCCGGGTGAAAAAGAGGAGATCAGTTTTAACACCAGCCCCGGCAGCCGTGAACACTCCCTGCGGCAGGCTGACAATACACCACAGATCGCATTCTTCCAACAGTTTTCGCTTGGTTTGAACATAAGCAATCTCATTGGTGCGGAAAAGGACACCTTCATCAACCACCATTCCGCAGCGTCCACCCGGCTTCAGGCTGTCAATGACATGTTGGAGAAACAGGACCTGGGTGGAACTGGTTTTATATGAAAAATTGGTTTGCGCCTCAACCCCCTCCTTGCCTCTAAACGGCGGATTGGTAAGGATGACATCGTGCAGACCGGGAGCTTCCTGGAATAAACCACCATAGATTTCCTGCCCGGTCAGAGTGTTCCCGTGCCAGAGACGCGGGGTATCAATGCCATGCAGCACCAGGTTTGCCAGCGCAATTGGATAGATCAGGTTTTCCTTTTCCCTGCCATAGAACGTGTTTTGCTTGAGCATTTCGATCAGATCCGGTGTGGCAGTATCGGGCAGATGATTTTGCATATACTCATATGCCTGCGCCAGAAAACCACCTGTACCACAGCAGGGATCGTACACTGTTTCTCCTGGGCGGGGGTCAACCGTCTGGATAATGGCGCGAATGACCTCCCGCGGCGTAAAATATTGACCCCCATCGTTGCCTTTGCTGCCCATTTTCAACAGCAGTCCTTCATAAACTTGGGAGAGGGTAAAAATATGGGTGGAATCAATGTTTTCTGAACGAATTTCATGCACCCTGTCCAACACATCCAGAAAATTCTTTTCCGTGTCCACACGGACTTTTTCCACACCGGAGAGAATCTCGCTGATGACTTTCTGGCGCGGGTTGGAGTTGGGGCGGTTGCGCAGTTCCTTTAAATATGGCAGTAACTCCGTATGGATGAAGCTGAAATAATCACCCAATGCACCGTTGGTCAATTGCTCCCGTTTCCAGCCGGGCATGCCGGGGAGGGTTCCGGTGGGCGGTGCCGCCCAATCCCTCCAACGGAATGGAGATTCGAGTGAGGGGGTGAAGGATGCCCCCACCGCGGCTGCTTCAGCCGCCTCCTGCTCCTCGTGGTCATCCAGGATGCGCAAAAATAGAATCCAGGTCAGTTCCGGGACATATTGCAGCGCGCCTGTGCAATTGGACCTCCGCAAAATATCGCAAACCCCCTTAATGTAATTATTCAGGCTTTCCTGGGAGGTAAATTTCCGTTCATTGCTGGTTGAATTTCTTTTAGGTTTTGCCATCCGGGTATTCCGAGTCCTCCTTCCAACAGATGGGATTATATTCGATATATTCCCTGATTTGCTTCCATTCTGCATCGTTCCGGATGATGTGTTCATAATAATTCCGCTGCCAGACCGGGGCACCCGGGGAGAACCGCCGGGCATTGATGGAACGGGTGCTGGCTGCCTTGAATCCGCGCACCATCGAGCCGATGGTTTTGGTTGGGGACCGGAAGGGCGTGTGATTGTTTTGATGGGGTGTGTGTAGGGGCGTATGGCAATACGCCCCTACATGATTGCCCACATCGTTGCCATACGCCCCTACACGATTGCCCACATCGTCGCAATACGCCCCTACATGATCGCCCACATCGTCGCAATACGCCCCTACATGATTGCCCACATCGTCGCCATACGCCCCTACATGATTGCCCACATCGTCACCATGCGCCACAACATGATCGCCCACATCATCGCAATACGCCCCTACATGATTGCCCACATCATCGCCCCCGCCGGGGGATTCACGGATGATGACAATCCCGTGTATGTGGTCAGGCATGACCACAAATTCATCCAATTCAATTTCCAGCCGGATGGCGGGTGTTTTTTCCCATTCCTCCTGCACAATACGCCCCAATTCGTTCAACATCATTTCACCATCGACAATTTCACCAAACAAATATTCACGCCCATGCGTGCAGATGGTGATGAAATATGCCCCCGCCTGGGAATAATCATACCCCTGCAGGCGGATGGAACGGCGGTGGTGTTTCCGGGGATCATTCATGGACCGGCTCTTCGGGGACATGACCGCGGGAAATCCCGGTGCGGGTTTCCGACCGGGCTGCTGTTGGCAACATGACGGTCACAATTCCCCTGCAAACGCCTGGCGCAGGTAGGCGGCAGGCAATACCTGCACGGCGCACAATTGTTCTTCCGCTGACTGTCGTGCCTGCTGCACCGCTGCCATCTTCTCGTTGAGCAGCGCCACAATCCGGCGTTGTTCGTCCAGTGGGGGGAGGGGGATAAAAACATCTCGGACATCATTATCTGTAACTGCAGGATATAGGGCACCTTTAACAAGATCAGAAAGGGTTGAAACAAAAAACTCATCTTGAACAAAATAATAAAGAAATATCGGTGATATAAAATCAAGTTGGGGACGGAGAACACAAAAACCAGTACTACAAATTTGATCATTATATTCAGGAGAAATCAATGCCACAGCATTAAGATTTGGGCGGGTGGTAGATACTATAACATCATTGGTTTTTATAAGTTGGCGCGCTCGGCTTGGTGCATTTATTCCAAGGATATTTTGGGGATTATCAATATATTTAGTGGATTTATTGATGCTGCTAATATCAACATATATAAACGGTGTATTTGGTTCTTTTCTTGGATCTTTAATATTTGTTGAATCACACACCTCCCCCAACCTGACCCAGCGCCAGCCCATAGGCAGGGGTTGACCAAGCTGCGGGAACGCCTGGCGCAGGTAGGCGGCAGGCAATGCCTGCACGGCGCGCAACTGCTCCTCTGCTGCCTGTCGTGACTGCTGCACCGCCGCCATCTTCTCGTTGAGCATCGCCACAATCCGGCGCTGCTCGTCCAGCGGGGGGAGGGGGATTCTAAAATTGATTAAATCATCTTTTCTAATAGCATCAAAGGTACTCCCTTTGCCTTTTTGGGTAATTTTTTCTTCAAAGTGTTTAAGAGAGAACAATAAAAAATCTAATTCCATTATTTTTGAGGGGCGAATTGCAGCCAATCCTCGACCGATGCAACATCTACAATTCGCAACATTAGTTGGTCCGACTGGTGCACGTACCGAGATTAGAATATCACCAGGTTCAGCAATTCTTGTAGGTTCAACACACCATGTCGTAACTGTTGGATAGCGTTCTCCAAAGTCTGCTTTACCTTGAAAAAAAGGTAATCCTTCACCTGATGTTTTCCGATATGTACTTC
>CALMHE010000460.1 GCA_937863865.1 uncultured Anaerolineaceae bacterium
ATTACCTGGGAGTTTGCGCTCCCGGTGGAGATCCAGAATATGCAACCGCATGTAACGATAAGATTGTCGGTGCTTACAGTTACACTTATGATACACCGGCTGACTTTGTGACACCTGAAGATAGTGATGGTCATGGTTCTCATACTGCAAGCACCGTTGCGGGTAATACCGTAGATATTGATTTTTATGGAACCCCATTGACCATTTCAGGTATGGCACCACATGCCCAGATCATCTCATACGATGTGTGTTATCCAACACCTTCCGGCGGTTCCTGCAATGGCGAAGACCTTCTGGCAGCCGCCCAACAGGCAATCGTGGATGGTGTGGATGTGATTAACTATTCCATATCCGGCGGAGCGAATCCATATAATGATCCGGTTGAGCTGGCTTTCCTGGAAGCTTTCAATGTAGGTGTTGTGGTTTCAACATCTGCCGGCAATGCCGGTCCTGCTGCCGGAACGGTTGCCCATCTTTCCCCCTGGGTGCTCAGCACGGCAGCCACCACCCATAATCGGAAATTTACATCCGAGGTCAACTTCTCAGATCCCCTCTATCAGGGCATCCTGACACTTGCTGGAGAAATCCCCTTCACCGTTGCTGTGATTGATTCTCCCGTCAAGTTCGGTGGTGAAGATGGCAATCCGCTTGGTTGCGCAGATCCCGGCTATTCCGAGAATTTCTATGATGGCGCCATCGCTATGATCAAGCGGGGAACCTGTACTTTTACAGAGAAAATCCTTACTGCAGATGCTGCAGGCGCCTCTGGCGTTCTGATCTTCACCGATGATCGTGCCCCGGGTCCAATGAGCGTCTCCGGCACCTCCATTCCGGCTGTCATGCTGGATATTCCCGGCTCCCTGGGTGATGAAATCGCTGCCTGGGTGACTGCTCAAACTGATGAAGACGTGGATATTTCAGCTTTCGGAGCACTGCATAATGATGCCTTCGCAGACATCATGGCTGATTTCAGCTCACGCGGTCCAAACACAGCATTTGACGTCCTGAAGCCGGATATCGGTGCTCCCGGCGTGGAAATTCTGGCTGCCGTGGCGGATGGCACCATTGAACCCAGCCCGGACGCTGAATATGACCTGTTGCAGGGTACATCCATGTCAAGTCCCCATGATACCGGTGCAGCTGCGCTTTTATACGCCCTGCATCCCGACTGGAGCCCGGCGGAAATCAAATCTGCCTTGATGCTGACCGCTTACAACAACCTCCTCAAGGAAGACAAGACCACCCCTGCCGATCCCTTCGATATGGGTTCGGGTCGGATCCAGCTCGAAATGGCTGGTCTTACCGGTCTGGTGATGGACGAGACCTATGAAAACTTCCTGGCAGCCGACCCGGCGGAAGGCGGAGATGTAAAAACCCTCAACCTCCCCAGCCTTTACAACAGTTCCTGTGTGGGCGAATGCTCCTGGACGAGAACCTTCACCAGTGTTGCCTCGCAGCCTGCCACCTACACCGTGACCGCCCCCGAGTGGATCACAGTTGACCCTGCCTTCTTTACCATCAACCCGGACGAAGCTCAGGAAATTACCATCACGGCGGATGTCAGCGGTGCAACTCCAGACGAATGGCAGTTTGCCACCATTGAATTCAATACTGAGGATACTCATCCGGGAGATGTTGCGGAATTTCTTTCAGAAGATTTCGAAGTATGGCCGCCCGCTGGTTGGACTATTGATGCCGATCCTTCCTCTTGCGATACTTGGTTAAGTACAGAGACAACCGGAGAGGATAACGAGACAGGTGGTACAGGATTTGCCGCAGATGCCAATTCTGATTTCTGCGGAGATGCGATGAACACCTGGATGATTACACCTGAAATGGATTTCAGTGGATATGATACCATCAGCGTTCAATTCAATTCCAATTTTTGGGATTACTTAAACCTAGATGATGGTTATGTGGATATCAGCATCGATGGCGGAACAACCTGGACCAATCTGTTGCATTATGAAAAACAGGATTTCTACGGACCTAGAACCGAAACCATTGACCTCTCTGCGTACGCAGGAGAAACCACTGTAGTACTCCGCTTCCTTTATGTTGCCCCAGGTTGGGATTGGTATTGGCAGGTGGACGATGTGGTTGTCTCGGCGACTGGTGGTACAGGCGCCCCCATTTCTGATGTAGCCATTCCTGCTGCTGTTTTGCCCACGGCAAGCAATCTGCCCGGTCTGGTTAAATTTGAATCCCACCGCGATGCGGGCGGAGATACCATTACCGATCTGGTTGCAGTGGAAATCACAGAACTCACGGTGGATACCTTTGGTTTCGTCAAGGGGGAACCCAATGAAATCCAGCTCGCCGTGGACCCAACCAACGGCGATCCGTATGATGATCTGAGTCAGGTATACTATACCCTCATTCCCATGGACCTGGGCGCCGCTCGTGTGGTCGCAGAAATCACTGCCTCCACCGCACCGGATCTGGATCTGTACTGGGGCTTTGATATCAATAGCGACGGTATGCCACAGAGTAACGAGGAATATGAACACAGTGCCACCGCCACTGCCTTCGAGTACCTGAGTGATTGGGGCTTCCCGGTTGATTTCTATGATGTCTGGATCCTGGTGCAGAACTGGCAGGGTTCAGGTGCACCGACCGATGACATCACCCTGATGCTGGGTGTTGTTCCCTACGAACCGGTGGATCCACCCACAATGACTGTCAACGGTCCCGAAACCAATGAACCCGGTGTGCCGTTTGAATTGGAAGTTCTCTGGCATGATATTGATACGGAGGAAGGCGATCGATTGTACGGTTTGTTCGATGTCTATGCGGATGCAGGTTATGAGACCAATATCGGAACCACCGAGGTGGATGTCATCCGCCGTGCAGATGATGTGGTCAAGACAGCTGATGTTGAAACCGCTTTTCCTGGTGATGTGATCACTTATACCATCCAGATCACCAACTATACAACCGATGCCATCGAGTACAGCATCAATGATGCATTACCAGAGGGTGTCACCTATGTTCCGGATTCAGTAACCGGCGGTGCGGTCTATGATGAAGTCACCAATGCCATCACCTGGACTGGTGAAGTCGAAGCCAGCTACCGTGATTACGTTGCAACAACCAGCCTTGAGGATCCCAACTGCACACTGGGCTTCTTCGCAGATGGGGATCCAACCGACGCCTATCTGGACTGGTTTACAACCAGTTACAACTTCAGAGCCCGCTCGGACATTTCCGGTGATGAGTTCTGGTATGTGACATTTAGTGGCTATCCGGCTTTTAATTTCTATGGAAATGACTACATTGGCATGGAATTCACCGCAGATGGTTATGCCGGATTTGAAATGGCTGCGGATTCCAACATTAATCAGGAAATACCGGATCCTGTCAATCCCAACAACCTGATGGCAATGTTCTGGGATGATTTCACCGTCGTTTATGATTACGCGACCAACAAGGGAGTGTGTTTGGTGGGAGATGAATCCTCGCTGGCAACCATCGAATATGATGATGTTCAGCTCAATGCAGACCCAACCAAGACGATGGATATGGAGATCGGTTATTTCCTGCAGCCGGATGACACTCCAGGCGCCTACGAGATCATTTTCGCTTACGACAACATCACCCCCGGAATGTTTGATGTGGCGACCGGTACAATTGGCGTGGAGAATGTCGATGGCACCGTTGGGACCCTGTACAGCTACAATGATACAGGTCTGATGATTGCCGATGGATCCGCCATTTGCTTCGATTGGGCACTTCTCCCGGCGCCACCCAAGGTGATCACCTTCCAGGTAACGGTTAATGAAGATACGACCGATGGACCATTGACCAATATAGCCCTGCATATGAATGATCAACTTGGAACAGTGGAGGAAGCAGCGGTTGCCGTGGTTGATGTGATCACAACCAAGTACATCTTCCTACCGGTGATCATGCGGTAAACATCACTCACCTCAAGGTATTGTGTCGTTTTCCCCGACACAATCACCTTGTTGAATCAGACAAAAACCCCTGTCTATTAACCGGACAGGGGTTTTTGGGTAATTAAGTTAGAACCAGTCCCGTTTCATAAAAATATATACGATTAAAATACACAATGCCAGGAATATTCCAATAATGATCAGGTAGGCATGGTTTAAGTCTGCAAAGGGTAAATTGACATTCATCCCAAAAAAGCTGGTCACAATGGTGGGAATGCTTAGAACAATCGTCACCGAAGCCAGGAATTTCATGACCACATTCAGGTTATTTGAAATAATGGAGGCGAATGCATCCATTAACGAGGAGAGGATATTACTGGAAATATTGACCATCTCAATCGCCTGCTGGTTTTCAGTAATGACATCTTCCAATAAATCTTCATCATCCGGATATTGGTGAAACAACTGGCTTTTTTGCAGGCGTTCCAACATCAGCTCGTTTGATTTTAACCCTTGGGTGAATAAAACCAGGCTTTTGGACAACTTAAGCAATTCTAGAACCTCCCGGTTTTGCATGGATGCCTGCATTTTATCTTCCGTTACCTCAACCATGCGGTTGATTTCCCGCAGGTAGGATAGAAACCGATTTGCTGTCAACAGCAGCAGACGCAGAATAAATCGATTGCGTTTTGCAGTGGAAAGACCCCGCACCTTGCCTGATGTAAATTCTTGAATGACTTCGTTCGATCGGCGGCAGACCGTAATGATGACCCGTTCTGTCAGGATGATTCCCATGGGAATGGTTGTGAATGGTATATCAACCTTGGGACCTTCATAATATGGAATCCTAAAAATGATTAATAACATCCCATCATCCTCACGCTCAATGCGGGGACGTTCGTCAAGGTCCAGGGGATAGGTGATAAAATCCGCGGGTATCCCCAGCGTCGTCACACTCTCAATTTCATCCGTCGATGGGTCAACCAGGTTTATCCAGCAGCCTGGTGATATTTCATTCATAACCGTCAAACCGGTTTCGGTGCTCTTGTAAATAGTTCGCATAGTTGCCCTCCACGGATTAATTATGCAGATGTTCCTGCCATAGTGATTTTATCCTCAATTAAACAATGAGGGTAGGTCTATCAACCAGGAATGATGTATAATCTAATTATTCGGGGATGACAGGCTTCGACGGGAGAGGCTGGTCCCGAATGGCGAGCCGAGAGGTGCCGACCTCGTAAAATCAGCACAAAACACAAGTGCCAATCGCACTTCCTACGCGGCTCTTCCCCTCGCTGCATAGCCTGGAGAAAGCCCACCTGATCTCCTAATCGGGATCACGTCTGCCTGCCCCGCTCCCTGACCGGTGGCAGAGCGGGCGCAACAAAGTCAGTGGTGCCGGATGGAATGCCGCTAACCATTCGAAAGAGGACTTTCGGGTCCCTGCGGCTGGTGGATGATTGATTCTGTCGATCCCTCTGTCATCCATGAAATCCAGGATCGACTACGCTCGTAGAGGTTCGAGGGTCGAATCTTTCGGACGCGGGTTCGATTCCCGCCATCTCCACAAAACAAAAACGCACCCATCCGGTGCGCTTTTGTTTATCAACCTACAGCGCAAATCAATCCTTTTAAATACTCGCCTTCAGGAAATGATAATGCCACCGGATGATCCGGAGCCTGTGCCAGGCGCTCCACTACAACTGCCTGAACGCGGGCATCCAGTGCCGCGCCGGCAACAATTTTTTGAAATAGGTCAGATGAAATTCCTCCTGAACAGGAAAATGTTGCCAGAATCCCCCCCGGAGTCAGCAATTTGAACGCCAGCAGGTTGATATCCTTGTACCCGCGTGCCGCTCGATCAGCCCGGGCAGCCGTGGGAGCGAACTTGGGTGGATCCAGGATGATCATGTCAAACTGTCTTCCCTGGTCACGGAACTTCCGCAGCGCCTGAAAAACATCCGCCTCCATCCATTCGCAGGTTTCCTGTGTAATTCCATTTAAAAATAAATTCCTTTTTGCCAGTCCGATCGCATCGGCTGAAGAGTCAATGGATACGACCTGCTCTGCACCCCGAAAAAGACAATACGCAGTAAAACCTCCGGTATAACAGAAACAGTTTAATACCCGTCTGCCTGCTGCAAAATTGCCCACCCTTGCCCGATTCCTGCGCTGGTCCAGGTAAAATCCTGTTTTTTGTCCATTTTGAATATCGACCAGGAAGCGGATGCCGTTTTCCATAATCTCCACTTCCCGTGGCGGATCTCCCGCCAGGATACCTGTTTTTTCCACCAAACCCTCAAGTTTCCGAACTTCAACATCGGATCTCTCATAAACATCCCGGACTCCAGTGAGTTCCATGAGAATTTCAACCAATTCAGCTTTCCTTACGTCCACTCCCACCGATAATAATTGCACGCTAAGCACATCGGCGTATCGGTCCACCACCAAGCCTGGCAAACCATCTGACTCCCCATGTACCAGTCGGAATGCATTCCCCTCTGTGGGCGCCATAACATGCTTTCGGTACTCAATGGCTTTCCTGATTCGTTGGGCAAGGAAAGCCGTGTCCACCTCTTCGTCAGGATTCCAGGTCCACATGCGGGCTCTGATTTGTGATAACGGGCTGTATCCCGCCTTGCCCAGAATCCTGCTATCATGGGCAAGGACATTCACCACATCACCAGGTTCCGGCATGCCCTCCACCCGATCCACGGAGCCCGAATAAATCCACGGATGACCTTGAAGGATGGATTTCTCCCGACCCGGCTTCAACCGGAGGTACCTCATCCCTGCTCCTCCATTTGCCGCAATTCTTCTTCCCCAATCACCGGTACACCGAGTTTTCTTGCCGCATCCAA
>CALMHE010000461.1 GCA_937863865.1 uncultured Anaerolineaceae bacterium
TCGTAAGTCCACACATCAGCTGTTTCACCAGGCCACTGTCCGCCGCCGGCAAAGACAATCTTGCCTGCAACCAGATCAATATTGAAGTCTGAGTCAAAGCCGAATGCCTGACCTTCATCATATGCGGTTGGCAGGTCCAGTACGGCAGCATCGTTCCAGGTTCCGGCTCCTTCGGGATTAACCATCACCTCGGCGCGCGTCTGGGCGACCAGGTTTGCTCCATCAAATACCGTACCACCAAAGGCAAAGATCTTTCCATCAACCCCGGCAGCATAGATGTAACTGCGCGCCAGGCTGAGGTTGCCGAGCTGGGTGAAGGATTTGGTCACCGGGTCGTAGCGGTCGGTGCGGGCAAGATCATAGGGGGAAGCCGTGTTCCGGAACCCGCCAAACACATAGACCTTGTTGTTGTACACAACCTGTGCCCCCGGGGTAAAGCCGGAATAGGCAGCTGGCAGATTGGCAACCACCGTGGCGGTATTAGCCAGCGGGTCATAACACTGCACGTTTAGCGTGGTTACTCCAGCTGAATCGCGACCTCCAAATGTACAAAGGACATCCTTGACACCATCGTTGACCAGATTAACTGTGTAATTGGAGATGGGAGTGGGCATATCCACACCTGTATCAGTGCAGGCACCGGTTACCGGGTTGTACGAATAAATGGAACCGATGGTGTTGGCATCACTTCGTCCACCCAGGGCATAAATCAAGCCGGTGGCAGGGAAGAATTCCGCATCATACCGGGTCCAGTCGAAACATGCTGCCGGTCCATCCGACCAGGCACCCAGGAATTCAAGTGAAAAGTTCCGGGTGGTGGTTTTACCGGCAAAAATTTCCACATCATCCACCTGGACAGAGGAATATCCATACTTGCTGGCTGTCACCGAATACACCCCCACAGGGAGAACAAGATTGTAATACCCGGTTGCATCTGTGGTTGTGGATGAAAGAGCCGCCACTGTCGCATTCTGCAGGGGGACTCCATGTGTATCATAAACATGCCCCTCCAGGATTCCGGTTTCCACAGCCTGGCAGGTGACCATGCCGGCGGCATACACGTTCAAATAACCATAACCATAGGTATAGTTGCCCTCACCGTCCGGTGGAGCACCGCAGGTGCCTGCAGGTGGAGTATCGGCCGCATCCTGCAGCAGTTCAAATGTCGCTGTCATATTGCCAATCAAGGCGGGGTTGCAGGACCATAGCAGTGCCACAGCGCCCGCCGAGTGGGGGGATGCCATGGATGTGCCGCTGTATCCACAGCTCCATCCATTGGTCGGTACCGAGGAGCAGATGCTTGTACCCGGAGCTGAAATATTTGGTTTGGTGTACGGAGCATGCCCGTACGTGGATGGACCCCGGCTGGATGAATTCGATATCTCCCGGTTGCTCATGTGATTGGCACTGGCAAAGGATTCCTGGTAATCGCCGGGAGAACCGATGGAACCACAATCGGGACCACTGTTGCCAGCTGAAAATGCCGGAAAAATGCCGGCTGCCCGCCAGGCAATGACCTTGGCAAGATACCAGGTGCTACCACCGCCGCCGCCCCAGGAGTTGTTGACAATATGGGGGCGATTGGCTGCATTGCCGCCGGGTGCCAGGATCCAGTCGGCGCAGGCATTCAAGGCAGTATCCGAACAAGAGGTGGATTCGCAGCCCTTGCAGGCAATCCACTTGGCGTTGGGCGCCATGCCCACTTGGTAAGTCAGGGCGGGATCATCATCGCCCACCATCGAGCCCATGGTATGGGTTCCGTGCCCGTTGTTGTCGCAGGCGGAACCGCCGCAAATATTGGAGGGGTCCGCCCAACATGCCGGATCGGAAGGATTGGATCCGCACTTAAAAGCCTGATCGAGGGCGGGGTGATTCCACTGCACCCCTGTGTCAATGTTTGCCACCAGGATGTCTTCTCCCTGGATGCCAAAGGTCGCCCAGAAGTCATCTGCACCGGTATCGCTGATGCCCCAATCCAGGGCATCAGGGGTTGGGATGGTCACCTCCGCAGTTTTGAGCCGGAATGGTTCGATATACACTGTGCGGGGATATCGGATATGTGAGACATCAGGCAGAGCGGCAATTATGGAAAGTGAATCCAGTCCGCCACCGGTGACGGCAATTTCATTTCCGGCAAAGAATGACTGGTATGTCAGCCCATTTGCCTCCAGGATGTCAATCACAGGCTGCTGGGTGCGCGCTGCAACTTCCTTGAGTGTGTCGTACACGTACCAGCCGCGCTCATTCCAATCTTGGATTTCATATGCCGCACTCAAGTCTGCTTTTTCTGCCATTTCAATGACGTAATCCGAGATACCCTGGGCGGAAATGGTGTTCAGTACAATGATTTCCACCTTGTCTGCGCCGGGAAAATTGTCCTGGGCTGCCGGGGTTGCGGTCACTGGCTGGGTCAGGCTCAAAGCAAGCATCACCAGCAATGCACACGAGACGATTGTCCAAATACCTTTTTTTATCATGTGAAATATCCTCCATGTTTGTCTAGTGAAACCAATTGCTAAAAGCTAAAAAATTCCCGCACACCTCCTTCCGTGACTGCAAGGATCCTTTAATTTGATAAACTGAATTGATTTTGGATTGGAATTAAAGTAAAGTGAGAGATCTGATATGAATTATAACAATAAATTAAGTAAAACAATCAAGAATTGGAAGGATGATTTTCCTGGCAGACCTGTCCTCCCGGCTGGGATGATCAGGTCTGTTTTTTCAGGTAAAATACATATGTTTCCATTTTTATTAGTGAGGTGACATATGACCAGCATTGTTTATTGGGGTTCACCGCGCCAGGCGCGTCTTGAAGGGAAGGAAACCCTGCCAGCCAAATTGGATCTGATCATGGACCGGCTTGAGCTGCGGGCTCGTGTGAAGGATGAAATTGTTGCCATAAAGATGCATACAGGAAACAACCTTTCCTACTCGACCATTCATCCTGTATTTGTCCGCAAGGTCGTTCAAGCAGTGAAGGATGGTGGCGGCACACCTTTTGTGGTGGATGTGAACTGGGATGTGGATGAGGCGGAATTGCGGGGGTATAGCACGGAAATCCTTGGCTGCCCGGTCTACCCGACCAGTGGCTTGAATGATGGTTATCACTATACCCATGAACGCCCGTATAAAAACATAAGGGAATGGAAGGTTGGCGGAATGATCGAGGATGCCACTTTCCTGGTGAATTTTGCCCATGTCAAGGGACATCCCTCCTGTGGATTTGGCGCTGCCATTAAAAACCTGGCATTGGGCTGCATGGTTGCCGACACGCGCAGTGCCATTCATGACTCAAACCATTACGACCGTTACTGGTTCAAGGATCTTTGCCCGGATCCGGCAGTCCGGCAGGCAATCGTCAACGCCTGCCCGAACGAAGCCTTGGTGCTGGACAGGGATGACCCGGAGGAGCTGCATCTACATTATGAACCCTGCAATCAGTGCGGACGCTGCCTGAAGATTGCTCCGACCGGCAGTTTGAAAATCAACCCGGGCAACTTCTGGGCATTCCAGGAAGCCTGTGCCATCAGTGCCAGTATCACCCTGGGAACCTTTGCACCCGAAAAAATGATCCATATAAACCTGGCTACCCATATGACACCAGTGTGCGATTGTTTTGGCTTTACCAGTATGCCCATCCTGCCGGATGCAGGCATTTTTGGATCGAATGACATCGTCGCCCTGGAACAAGCCACTTTGGATTTCATTGGTCGAACCCCCCTGATTGAAGAGAATGTTCCCACCTCGCTGGAGGTCTGGTATCACGGCGGGCATCCCTTCCAGACATTGTTTGGACCGATGAAGGATCCATACAAGATGGTCGAATATGCTGAAGGGTTGGGTCTTGGCAGCCGCAAATACGAAATTGTGGATGTGCTGCCGGTTGAGGAGTTTCCCCGCCCATCGTTGGGATATATTTCGGCTGGATAGCTGCCGGATGATGATAAGAAAATCAATGGGAAAAGCGACTGCGGAAGCCCACGCCAACCTGGCATTTGTGAAATATTGGGGCAAGGCAGACAGTGAACTCAATCTGCCGACCAATAATTCGATCTCTATGAATCTCAGCAATGCCCGCACAGTCACAACGGTTGAATTTAACAGCTCATTTTCAGAAGACCGGGTGACGGTTTTGGACCGGGAAATTACCGAACCCAATTTTGCCGCCCGGACGATCCGGCACCTGGATCGGGTGCGCTCAATCTGTGGAGCAGAATTGAAGGCTAAAGTCACCACCCGCAGCAACTTTCCCGGCAGCGTGGGCATTGCTTCATCTGCTTCCGGGTTTGCCGCCCTTTCACTGGCTGCCTGCGCAGCATTGGGATTGGACCTGAACTCCCGCCAGTTGTCCATTCTGGCGCGGCAGGGATCGGGTTCCGCCTGCCGGTCCATCCCGGATGGATTTGTGGAATGGCTGGCTGGAACCGATAACGAGTCGTCTTATTCCCATGAGATAGCCCCGCCGGATCATTGGGGGATTTCCGTGGTGACGGTGATCGTATCCAGGGAAATCAAGAAACGATCCTCCACCAGCGGGCATGCCCTGGCGCGCTCCAGCCCCTTTTTTGAGGAACGGTTGAAAACCCTCCCCGCCCGGCTGGATGCCGTCCGGCGGGCAATCCTGGAACGTGATTTCACAGCCTTCGGACGGGAGGTGGAAATGGAAGCCATCTCCATGCACAGTATTGCCATGACATCCGCGCTGGAGCAGCCGGGGGGGTGGCTATCCGGTATTTATTACTGGACTCCGGAGACGTTGGAGTTGATTCTGGAAATCCAAAATTGGCGGCAGGCAGGTCTGGAAGTCTATTTCACCCTGGATGCCGGACCCACGGTGCATATCGTGGCACAAAACAAGGATGTGGAGGCAGTCATCCTGGCTGTCAGCAGGCTGGAGGCGGGGCGGGGCTGGGAGGTGATGGTCAACACACCATCAACCGGAGCCAGGCTGGTCCCGGAAGTAGAATATTCAACAGGTGAAGGTTCATAAGTGGGAGCCACAGCATCTGCCCCAGGTAAATTAATGCTGCTGGGAGAGCACGGTGTGGTATACGGGCATCCCTGCATTGTCACCGCGGTGGATTTACGGGTCAGTGTTCACGCCCAGTGGGAGACGGACGACCATGTTGTGGTGGAAACACCCAATTACCCTCCAACCAGGCAATCGGTGGTAGTTTCACTGGATATTCTGCAGCAAATGCAGGACTATCCACCGGGAACCAATTTTGTCCTCGCCGCGGTTCAGCAATTCTGCCGGTATGCGGGCAGTTGGCGGGGCATGCGGATCACCACGCGGGGTCCCCGCAGGAGTTTTGGTCTGGGTTCATCCTCGGCTGTTACAGTTGCAACGCTGGGTGCATTATTCCATCTGAACAAGATGGAATTGGACCGTCACAAAATTTATGAGCTTGCCCATGCAGCCGTGCTGGCAGTACAGGGAAAGGGATCTGGTTTTGATGTTGCTTCAGCGGCATACGGAGGTACAATTTACTTCCAGGACGAGGGCAGGGTGATTGAAAAGCTCGAGGTGCCTGTTTTACCCATCGTGATCGGATATTCCGGGAAAAAGGTCAGCACCACCGACCTGATTCAGCGTGTGGCGGGATTGCGGGATCATCATCCTGACATGGTGGATGGGATTTTCTCGCTGATGGCTGAACTGGTAAACAAAGGCAGGGGCAGCCTGCTCAACGCTGACTGGAAGGAATTTGGTGAACTGATGAACATCCACCAGGGATTGCTGGAGAGCTTGGGTGTGGGAACTGCACAGCTGGCAAGACTGGTTTATGCCGCCCGCAAGTGCGGCGCATTCGGAGCGAAACTCTCCGGCGCGGGCGGGGGGGACTGCATGGTTGCATTGGCGGAGCCGGGGCGCATGGACGCGGTCAGACAGGGGTTGACCATTGCCGGAGCGGAGATTGTGCGACTGAAACCCAACGCCGAGGGGCTGCGGCTGGAATAAATCAAGGCAGATCATTGCAGGCTGGATGGGTGGGGAAGTCTTTCCCATCCAGTGACGTAAAAACCCCCGAATACTGCCTTGCTTGACAGCCTCCCAAAGTACGTTATACTGAAAAAAGTTATTGGCAGTCGTGTCCCTGGAGGGTTCAGGATGAATGAAAGAACCTTGAATATCCTTACTGTGATTGTGCTGGCTCTGGCATTGATTGCTGGAATCCTCATCCTGGCTGTTTTCATCAATCCCCTGGCGGGAATCAATCCATTTCCGCCGGAACCAACCCCGGCGATTCTGCTGCTTCCCACAGCGACAGCCACCTATCTCCAGCTTCCACCCACCTGGACAGCCACAGCTCTTCCGGAACACCTGGTGGAGACGCCAACCCTGCGACCTTCCTCCACTCCAATTCCAACGATGACGAAATATTTATTCTCATCCCGGACTCCAACCCCCACTGATACCAGCACCCCAACCAATACACCCACTGTGACGAATACGCCCAAACCCAAACCCACGAATACAAAAACATTGACCCTGACACCCACAAATACCATGGTGCCAACGGATACAATCACTCCCTAGGTAATTATTCACCCATGACAGACGAAATCACACCTGAATTATTTGCCCATCTGGTCAAACTGGCAGCGCTGGAACTCTCCCCCGAAGAAGGGGAGTACATCCGCCGTCAGTTGAACAATCAATTGAAAGCCATCAACGAGCTGGCTGCCATCCCGCTGGATGAGGATATAAAAATTACCTCCCATGGTGTACCTTATACTCCGGAAATCAGTGCTCCACCC
>CALMHE010000462.1 GCA_937863865.1 uncultured Anaerolineaceae bacterium
CTCCTGTCCTTGCACGCATTGACACCATATTAATAACTCCAATACAGCCAAACAACGCCACCCGCTTCGAAATCCTCACCAGTCAAGCCCAGCCAGGTCAGTTTCTGCCGGTCTCACCTGACGTAAGTGTCTGCCCGGATTGCCAGCGGGAATTATTCGACCCCAAAGATCGGCGTTACCGGTATCCTTTTATCAACTGCACCAACTGCGGTCCCCGGTTCACCATCGTCAAGGATATTCCCTATGACCGTCCCAACACAACCATGGCAGGATTTCCACTCTGTCCGGATTGCCGGAAGGAGTACGAGAATCCGCATGACCGGCGTTTTCATGCCCAACCTGTCGCCTGCCCGGTCTGTGGACCTCATCTGACAATGATTGCCGGGGGCAGGATTGTCGCCAGTCATGAAGATGCCCTTCACATTGCCCGAAAATACCTGAAAGATGGGAAAATCCTGGCAATCAAGGGCTTGGGCGGTTATCACCTGGCGTGTGATGCAGCCAATCCGGCAGCGGTGATTGAACTGCGCAAGCGCAAGAAACGCAGCGACAAGCCCTTCGCCCTGATGGTCTTTGACCGGGCTGCCTTGGAGCACCACGCTCTGATCACCCCGGAGGATTGGGCACTCCTGACCTCCCCTGCTCATCCGATTGTCCTGTTCGATAAATTGACATCATCCGATGTGGTTCCGGATGCTGCCCCCAACCAGCATACCCTTGGGATCATGCTACCTTATACACCCCTGCATTTATTACTTCTGGAGCCAGCCCCTGGTTTTCCGAATATTTTTGTTATGACCAGCGGTAATCTTTCCGAGGAGCCGATTGCCTATGATGATGAAGACGCCTTCACACGCCTTTCCCCGCTGGCGGACGCCTTCCTGCTGAACAACCGCCCGATCCAAACGAGAGTGGATGATTCCGTGGTAAGAACTTTCCACAAACAATCTTATCCAATCCGTCGTTCACGCGGTTATGCCCCCGATCCGATTTTCATATCCCGGGAGATACCCCCTCTCCTGGCTGCAGGCGCTGAATTAAAAAACGTATTTTGTCATACCCGCGATCACTACGCCTTCCTCAGTCACCATATCGGTGACATGGAAAATTTTGAGACCTACCAATCTTTCGAGGAAGGTATTGCCCACATGGAACGTCTTTTCCGGATTCAACCGGAACGAATTGCCTGTGATTTACATCCCAACTACCTTGCCACCCGCTATGCCCATCAACGCTCCCAGCAGGAGAATATACCCTTGGTGGAAGTTCAGCACCACCATGCCCACCTGGCTGCCTGCCTGGCGGATAATCAATGGGATTCGTTGGATCCAGTGATTGGTTTATGCTTTGATGGCACGGGATATGGCTCCGATGGTTCAATCTGGGGTGGGGAAGTACTGGTGGGAGGGTATTCCGGTTTTCAACGGGCATTTCACATGAAATATGCTCCCCTCGCCGGGGGAGACATTTGTATTCGCAAGCCAGCCCGGATGGCTCTTTGCCATCTCTGGTCTGCCGGCTTGGATTGGGAGGCAGATTTACCGCCAGTGAAAGCCTTATGTTCCGAAGAACGCCTGGCTCTGCATACCCAGCTGGAACATCAAATCAATTCAGTTGCCACCTCGTCCATGGGCAGGTTTTTTGATGCAGCTTCAGCTTTAATTGGTCTTCGTTCAGAAGCCACCTACGAAGGTCAGGCAGCCATTGAACTCGAAGCGATTGCTGACAGGGACGAGATTAATTATTATCCTGTCGAAATAATTGGGGATCTTCTGGATCCGGCACCACTCTGGCAATCGATGATCATGGACTGGCGAAGTGGCATATCCCTGCCGGTTCTATCTGCCAGGTTTCACAACAGCATTTCCAGGCTTCTGATACAATGTTGTCTGATTTTACGGGAACGAACCTCCATCAATCAGGTTGCTTTAAGCGGAGGAGTTTGGCAAAATATGATCCTGCTGGCTCGAACGATTGACCAATTGGAACATATGGGTTTTAAACCCTTGTACCATCATCGTGTCCCGACCAATGATGGATGTATTGCTTTGGGACAGGCTATGATTGCCGGGACAATGAATATCTAAACGAAAAACATAGGTGAGAGTATGTGCCTTGGAATACCTGGAAAAATAATTGACCTTTATAAACAAAACGGCTTATTAATGGGGAAGGTGGATTTTGGCGGCGTGTTACGGGAATGCTGCTTTGCAGCAATTCCTGAAGCCAAAGTCGGGCAATACACCATCATTCATGCAGGTTTTGCCTTAAACATCCTCAGTGAGGAGGAGGCTCAAGCCACACTGGACGCACTCCAGGAAATCGCGGACATCAATGGAGAGTTGGAGCCGGACCAGGAATGAATGATATTACCCGCCTGACTGATGATTTTCGCGATTCAAGCCGGGTGAAGTCCGTCCTGGATCAAATTCAGGCTGAGGTGACCCGTCCCTGGGTTATCATGGAAATTTGCGGCGGGCAAACTCATTCGATTCTCCAGTCCGGTTTGGATCAATTGCTGCCACCTGAAATTGAACTGGTCCATGGACCGGGCTGCCCGGTCTGTGTGACCCCTTTGGAATTGATTGACAAGGCACTGGCAATTGCTTCCCAGCCTAATGTAATTTTTTGTTCATTTGGAGATATGTTGCGGGTTCCGGGCTCACATAACGATCTCTTTTCCATCCGGGCATCCGGAGGTCATGTGCGGGTGGTTTATTCCCCATTGGATGCTGTCCGCATCGCTCGTGAGAATCCGGACAAGCAAGTCGTCTTTTTTGCCATCGGTTTTGAAACCACCGCACCTGTCAATGCAACCAGTGTCCTTCAAGCTGAAGCCCTTCAGCTTTCCAATTATTCCATCCTGGTTTCCCATGTGAGGGTGCCGCCTGCCATGCATGCCATTCTCAGCTCACCGCTTTCTCGCGTCCAGGGTTTTTTGGCAGCCGGTCATGTCTGTGCCGTGATGGGATACTGGGAATACCTTCCCATTGCTGAACAATATCGCGTCCCGATCGTTGTAACCGGCTTTGAACCTCTGGACCTTGCCCAAGGCATCCTGATGACTGTCCGTCAACTTGAATCCGGGAGGTATGAGGTTGAAAATGGTTATCCGCGCATTGTCACCCGGGAAGGCAACCAGGCTGCCCAGGAAATTATTCAACGCGTGTTTGAACCCTGTGACCGTAACTGGCGCGGCATCGGCACCATTCCAGAAAGCGGCTGGCAATTAAGGGGAGCCTATTCGCAATTTGATGCTGAAAAACGCTTCCAGGTTCAATCCATCCACACCCGGGAATCAGAAATATGCATCGCGGGTTTAATTCTTCAGGGATTGAAAAAACCATCGGATTGTCCGGTTTTCGGTACAGTCTGCACACCCCAAAATCCATTGGGAGCACCCATGGTATCTTCGGAGGGTGCTTGTTCGGCATATTTCCGCTTTCATAAACGGGATTAAATAACGCATCAAGGAATTTAAATGTCCATTTCTTCTTTACCCCCCATGGAAGGTCCGGTTTGCCCCCTGCCCTTGCGGCACGACCAGACCATTGTCATTGGACATGGCAGCGGCGGGCAAATGACTCATGACCTGATCCGCAATTCATTTTTACCTTACATTGCCAGCCCGCACAACACTGGGAATGACTTTGCCGGGCTGCCCTTGCCAGATCCCCTGGAAAAAAGGTCCCGGCTGGTGGTATCAACCGACTGTCACATCGTCTCGCCATTGTTTTTTCCGGGTGGGGATATTGGCAGGCTTGCTGTCTGCGGTACGGTCAATGATATCAGCATGTCCGGGGCGCAGCCTCTCTACCTTACCGCAGGCTTTATCCTCGAGGAAGGTTTTTCCATTGCAAAACTGGAACAGATTCTGGATTCCATGCGGCAGGCTTCTGAAGAAGCCGGAGTACAAATTGTTGCCGGGGATACCAAGGTGGTTGAGAAAGGAAAAGGGGATGGGATTTTCATTAACACCACCGGGGTTGGTTTGATTAACTCGGGTATGCACCTGGGCGGCGAACTTGCCCAGCCTGGTGATGCGGTGTTGATTTCCGGTACCATCGGCGATCATGGCATGGCAGTTCTGGGAGCACGGGGAGAATTGGGCTTCGAAGCCGACATTCAATCAGATGTCGCTCCATTAAATCATCTGATCCAATCCATCCTGAAAGCTGCACCCCATGTCCACGTCCTGCGTGATCCGACCCGCGGAGGGTTGGCAACAACTCTTAATGAAATTGCATCCCAGAGCCGGGTAAATATCCTGCTTGAAGAAGATGCCATTCCGATTCAACCTGCCGTAAGAACAGCATGTGAAATGCTGGGCTTTGACCCCCTCTATGTCGCCAACGAAGGGAAAGTGATTGTCATCCTTCCTGCCGAAGAAGCGGATGCAGCCCTGGATGCCCTGCATGCCCATCCACTGGGCACCTGGTCGAAAAAGATCGGCATCGTGAAGGATAATCCTTCCGGGCGGGTTTTAATGAAAACTTTGATCGGGGGAACCCGAATCCTTGACATGCTGGCTGGTGAAATGCTCCCAAGAATTTGCTAGGGATATTCTGGTATACTTCATCCACCACCTATCCTACATTTTCCTGATGAGGAAACAATGAAAATAAACTATCGTGAGACCACCAACGATTTACAAACCCGGATTGATATTCACAATCAATACGGAGGGCGTAATATTGATGAATGGATGTTGGATGTACTCAAATTGCAGAAAGGCATCCGCATTCTGGATGTAGGCTGCGGTGCCGGCAAGCAGTTGTTATCATTTTATAAGTATCTCGATGGTGAAGCTGAAATCCTGGGTGGTGATGTCAATGAGGATTTACTCAAACAGGCTCGCCAGGAAATAACCAAACATAATGCCAATATCCAGGTGATGGAATTAAACTTCAACCTGCCGTTTCCCCTGGAGGATGACCGGTTTGACCTGGCTTCCTGTTGTTTTGCTATTTATTATGCCGAGGAAATCCCCTTCACCATTCGTGAAATGCATCGGGTCATCCGTCCCGGTGGACGGCTGTTTACAACCGGTCCCATGCCACAGAACAAAAAATTATTCTATGACATCATTCGTGAAGCCATTGGCAAGGAAATCCCCCCCATGCCCGGCTCATCCC
>CALMHE010000463.1 GCA_937863865.1 uncultured Anaerolineaceae bacterium
GACCTGTACCGCGCGTGAAATATGAACTGCGTGGATGACGGTTGCCAGCCACTGTCCGGTAAGGAATACCATCGCCATCAATATCCAGGTAGCGACCCCAATCACCATTTCTTTCAGTAAGCAGCTTTTCAAGATCATCCTCCCATAGAACCTTGCCACGGTCCAGGGGACGATCTGGATATTCAAAGCGGGGTGTCATCCATTGGTTCATGCCCAGGTCCAGGTCACTCATAACAATGACGGGAGTCTGGTAACGTTCAGCATAATCCAATGCCCGCCACCCAAATTCAAAGCACTCACTCACCGATCCGGGTATCAACATGATGTACTGGGTATCACCATGGCTGATGAAATAAGCAAATGTATAGTCACATTGAGCGGTTCGTGTTGGTAAACCGGTGCTGGGACCCACCCGCTGAACATCCCACACCACAACTGGAACCTCTGCATAATATGCCAGACCAAGGTACTCCGCCATGAGGGATAACCCCGGACCTGATGTCGAGGTCATGGATCTCAAGCCCGCCCAGCCGGCGCCAACCACCATGCCAATCGCTGCCAGTTCATCTTCAGCCTGGACAACGGCACAGGTTTGTTTTCCAGTTTCAGGATCGGTGCGCAGTAAAGGCACATAATCAGTAAATGTTTCCGCCAGCGATGTGGCGGGAGTGATGGGATACCAGCCGGCAAACTGCAGTCCACCATAAAGAGCGCCCAGGGCTGCTGCCATGTTGCCATCTGCAAGGATATACCCTTCGGTTTTATTCATCGGTTCAACAATAAAGGGATCCCTTTTTTCCAGGTTGGCGGCTGCCCACTCAGCGGCAGCTTTCACCACGTTAAAATTCATATCAATGGCTTTCTTTTTGCCCTTAAACTGGTAATCCAATGATTGATAAATGATATCCAGCGGAATTTGGATCATCTGCGCCAGGATTCCAACATAAACCATATTGGCAATGTAATCCCGCAGGTTGGGTGCAACATCCGCTTCTTTGATTAATTTTTTTACAGGCATCGGATATGTGATGATATCATCCCGCACTGCACCAATTTTAAGATCATCCGCATAAAAAAGGACACCACCTGGATTAATAAATTCCACTTCCTTGGAGACTGTCGTGGGATTCATGGCGACGACAATTTCATCCTTCGCCACCCTGCCCAAGTAGCCTTTGCTGCTGAGTCGAATGGTGAACCATGTGGGCAGTCCTTGAATGTTGGAAGGAAAAATGTTCTTCCCCGAGACAGGAATACCCATGCGGAACAGGGATCGCAGAAGCAGGTTGTTGGCTGTTGCGCTGCCGGAACCGTTCACAGTGCTGAAGGTCATGCAAAAATCATTCACTCTGGATGGTTGTTTCTGCCTTGGGGGATGTTGGGCATCGATAAATTCTTCAGTCATGTTTCTCCTCGGTAATTCCTAGTTGATCATCAATCATTCAAATTTTTGATTTGCAGGCGGTTCGGTTCTCTCTGTAATGA
>CALMHE010000464.1 GCA_937863865.1 uncultured Anaerolineaceae bacterium
ATCCGGTTCGGCCCCCGATAACGCAAGTGCAGCAGCACGTCGACGAAATGCAGACGAATGCTGGCCACCAGTACCGCCGCGACCGGCACCAACGCGATCGCATGCCCTCCCCGCGCCAGTTGGCCATGAATGGCCGCCCGCTCGTTGCGACAGAACAGCCTGTGCACACGGGCCAGCGCCGGCGGGTTGACGTTCCAGGTGTCGCCACTGATGTAGTTCACGCGTGAAATCACCATGTCGTGGGGGGAATGGAAGCGGTGGTACATCGCCGACGTGAGGCGCAGCGTGACATAGCGGCCGCCCTCGAAAGCGGTGCTGTCCTGGGACGGCCCGAACAGATCGGCCAGCGCGTACGGCATGCCCTTGGCCTGCAATACCTGCCCGCGCTCGACTTCTTTGCGGTCTACGCCGCGCAATAGGCAACCGATGTTGTCGCCGGCCTGGCCGCTGTCGAGAATCTTCCTGAACATCTCGACGCCGGTCACTACGGTCTTGCGGGGCTTTTCGTTTAGCCCTACTATCTCTACTTCTTCGCCGGTTTTAACCTGGCCGCGCTCTACCCGCCCGAGCTGCTGGCCCACACGGCGGTGGTGGCCGCGCGCTGCAGCTTCAGCCTGGACGAGCTGCGCTACCAGTACCCGATGGAAACCGTGCTGCCCGGCACCACGCCCGCGATGACCCTGCGCCACCACACGCAAGAAGGCGCCTGCGTGCGCTACCCCGCCGGCGTGCCACCAGCCGTGCAAAAGCAGATCGAGCACGAACTGGCGCTGATCGCCGAGCTGCGGTACGAGATGTACTTCCTCACCGTGCACGACCTGGTGCGCTTTGCGCGCAGCCGCGGCATCCTCTGCCAGGGGCGCGGCTCGGCGGCCAATTCCGCGGTCTGCTACTGCCTGGGCGTGACCGAGGTGGACCCCGCGCGCATGAGCGTGCTGTTCGAGCGCTTCATCTCCAAGGAGCGCAACGAGCCGCCGGACATCGACGTCGACTTCGAGCACGAGCGGCGCGAGGAGGTCATCCAGTACCTCTACGGCAAGTACGGCCGCGCCCGCGCGGCGCTCACCGCCGTAGCCATCACCTACCGGCCGAAGTCGGCGATCCGCGACGTGGGCAGGCCCAGGGCCTTGCCCACGTCGCGGATCGAGGAACTCGGCCTCTCGCTCGACGACCTGGCCATCCGGCAGTTGGTGGATCTGACCGGCCAGATCATGGGCCTGCCGCGGCACCTGTCGCAGCACCTCCAGAAGATGCGGGGTGCGAATTCCACGCCGCATAATCTGCCTGGTGACCATTTCATCCCGCAGATCTTGGTATTCATCCTTCATGCTAACATTGTAGCGTGATTCTGGATCTGCGAACCATCCAGGCGGGGAATTGATTCCTGTAAACCAAAAATCAGGGATCAATCCACGTCAGCCAATATCTTACGGTGTTCTCAATTCAGTGGCGTGATGCAGGTTCGGATGCTGTACCATCTCCTGCCGGACAGTTTGATACAAATTGTCAGCATGCAATTCGGTGATGGTATAGCAGGGCGAATTGAGATGATCTGCCAGAGCCTGAGCCAGCCCCTGGTCAAATGCGGTGTGTTCCATGTTGATTACCACACAGTGGATCTTTTCCTCGGCTATCTGCTGAGCGATTCGATGGGTTTCCTCCAGGGGGGGCAGGTGACCCATCGATACATTGCCGGCACCGTCAGTGAGTACAATCAGCAGCGGCATCACATCCGGATGGAGTAACTTTTCCTGGCGCAGGATGTCATATGCCATCTGCAAGCCTGCTGAAAGGGGAGTCTTCCCACCGATGGGGATATTGGTCAATGCCCGTTGCGCCAGGATGACCGAGTTGGTCGGCGGCAGAACCAGGGTGGCGCGATCCTTTTGAAAAACAATCAAACCCACGCGGTCGCGTCGTTGATAGGCATCCGTCAACAAGGATAAAATTGCGCCCTTGGTTGCCGCCATGCGTTCAGCAACTGCCATGGACCAGGAAGCATCCACCAGGAATAAAATCAGGTTGGCTGAACGTCGAACCCGGATTTTTCGCATGTAGTCACTGGGGAGAATGGCAAATGCCACCCGCTTGCGCTGTTCACTGCGGCGTCTCTGGTAGGGGGCGGCAGCTCGCAGAGTGGCATCAAATGCCAGGTCGTAGGGGTTTCCATTTGCCCAGCGGGACTGGACGTACCGTCCCCGTTTTCGTTCAGTACGCGTGCGGGAGCGGCGACCGGCAACATGCCTGACGATTTTATCCAGCGGAGTATCCAGTTTTCGGGGGGTAAACGCCGGATCTGAGCGTACTTTCTTGCCGCCATCCCACCAATGGGCGGCACGCTGGTCAAAAACGGATTGCGGATTGGATTCAGGTTCGTCCACCGAGGGATTATCCTCTTCCGTCTCCACAATGTCATCTACTTTTTTTTTTGCCCGAAGGCTTCGTCCTCTTCTTCGCCGGTTTCTTCTGATTTTCTACCGGTGGACTGGGATTCTCCCTGCAACTGTTCAATCCTGTCCTGCAATTCTTCCATGGACATTTCAGATTGTTGGAAGGGTCCCCGCTTGATGCGATGGGGGAGGGCAAGTTCTGCAGCCAGGGCAATGTCCCGGTCGGTGATGGCGGTGCGCCCTTCAAATGCTGCCTGGGCACGAGCCGCCTTGAGGATGACCAGGTCGGCGCGGTGACCGTCCACGTTTAATGAAGCAGTCAAAGAAGCAATCGCCAGCAGGTCGCGGCGGGAGTGAGTGACGTCATCCAAAATCCGGCGGGCGGCTTCGATCTGGCGGGACAGTTCCTGTTCCTTGGGGAGCCACAGGTCGCGGAAACCGGCGGCATCTTTTTCAAATTCCAGGTTGCGTTCCATGATCAGCACACGTTCCCGTGTTTCGTGGATGCCAAAAATATCCACACTGAGGGCAAAACGGTCCAACAGTTGCGGGCGCAGGTCGCCTTCTTCGGGGTTCATGGTTCCAACGAGGATAAACCGGGCGGGATGGGAGAAGGAAATACCCTCCCGTTCGACAATATTCATTCCCATGGCGGCTGAATCCAAAAGAACATCCACCACGTGGTCATCCAGAAGGTTGACCTCGTCAATGTATAGCAAACCGCGGTTGGCGGCAGCCAGAACGCCGGCATCAAAGTGGCGTTCACCTTTCTGAATGGCGCGCTCGATATCCAGGGTGCCAACCACGCGGTCTTCGGTAGCCGACACCGGCAGGTTGACGAAAGAAGTAGTCACCACGGAGGAGGGCAGGGTTTCACCGTGTTCCACCCGTTCACGGCATTCCGTGCACCAGGTGGAGGGGGAATCCGGGTCACAATTAAAACGGCAATCGCTGACGATTTTCACCTGTGGAAGGAGCGCAGCCAGGGCACGTGCAGCCGTGGATTTGGCGGTTCCGCGTTCACCACGGATCAGTACACCTCCAATGCGCGGGTTGACTGCATTGAGCACGAGGGCGCGCCGCATGCGTTCCTGACCAACAATGGCTGTAAATGGGTAAATGACTGGCATGAATCAGTAGTTCCTGTATCTTTAGAATGCGGTCAAAGTGTACCACAAAAGGGGGGAATCAAAATATAATATTTTTCGTTAAGATTATTAATTTCCATAATTTAATCTGGCTGGTTGATTACCGAAATAATTAACTCATCTTCATAATAATATTTGAGATTACATTGGCTGCCATATCCTCACGATCTGCAGCATTACTGAGATGGCGGTATATTTCCCGCACCTTGAGGATATTGACAACCTGTTTCATGGAAACCTCACTTCGCCGAGAAGTATCTGCTTCACGGGCGTCGACGCAAGCCGGTTTACCGCTTCAATAAAATAGCCGGTCATTGCCCTGGTTGATTCGCCTGATGCCCCTTCAGGGTAGACATTCCGGCTGATAGCTTCCTCCAGCGCGCTGGGTCCTACTGCCAGGGCCCTATCGTAAGC
>CALMHE010000465.1 GCA_937863865.1 uncultured Anaerolineaceae bacterium
GAATATGTGGATGCAATTAAGGGCTTGGAGATGGTGGATGATCAACTGGGTCTGGAACGAGTAAATGAAGATCGCGCTGTCTTATTCAGCCTTGGATTTTCACAGGATCCCAATGTTCCCGAATGGGCTCAAAAACTGCGCCAGGCTCGATTGTTGGTCGAACAAAAAGAATATTCATCAGCGGAAGAAAAAATCCGGGATTTATTGGTGGAATATTCAAACTCAATTCAGGTTGCGCTGCTGCACCTGTGGATTAATTATTGCGAACATGACATGGAAGCGGCGTATACATTAGCCAGTGTATACCGGGATCGTTGGCAGGATTGTGTCCAATTTAACCTGATAAAGGCAGAAGCCTTGTTCGCCGCCGGACAGGACCAGGAAGCTGTCACCTTGTTGCATCGTTGTGCAGCGCAGGATGTGGGAGGGCAGGTGACGCAGAGATGGTGGGGTGATTATCATCCTTATCAGCCCCTCTGGCAAACCAATCCAGAAATATTCTTTGACCTTCCCATACCAGCTGAGATAGCAGGTCAATTTGGCTGGAATTTATTAAATACAGGAATAATACCTGTTGATCAAAAGAAAAAAACCGTGGATGAAGATGGTTCACAAACATGTTCCTCCAGATCTACGGGGTGCCAAAATTCGTATCAGCAATCGGAAAGAAAAAGGAAACCCGCTTCGCCGGTTGTGAATGAAGTTGAGAAAGAACTGGACTCAATTGCCGCCCGTATGAAACAACCATCCGTGACCCGGACAGATGGACGTTTTCCAATCTATGTCCTTTTAAGTAATCGCGCGGGATTAATTGCAAGGTTTGGCGAAGAGTCTTTTAAGGTGCTGGATCAGGGTTTAAATGGGCTTGCTTCCACCATTCGAAAGAGGAAGGGGTGGGGGGCAATGGTACATTACGTGGATGAGCACCAATCGATATCCTGTGAAAAAGATCTACCCAAGGATTGTCAGGATCCATGGAAAATTAAACTGGCATTGGTGGATCTTGATGATGAACTGGCGAAGAAAGGTGCGCGGATTGGAGCAGTTTTAATTGTGGGGGATGAGGGAATCATCCCATACCATCGCCGCCCCAATCCAATTGATGATGCGGATGATGAGGTGCTTTCCGATAATCCATATGCGAATCTGGATAACAACTATTTCATTCCGGAATGGATGGTCGGCAGATTGCCTGGAGAAGATGGAGATGATCCCAGTCTTCTGATTGAAGGAATCAGGAGAATTGAGGCTTATCACCTGGCAAGGATCGGGAAAGCGAAAAAGAGTAAACCAGGTTTCAGTTGGATGAAAATTGATTGGAGCAATCTCTTTGGTAACTGGTTCAGGTCGACTCCTGGGAAAAATTTTGGATATTCAGCATCGGTCTGGAAAAGACCTTCCCATGCTGTATTTCGTCCAATAGGTGATGGAAAAAATTTACGGCAATCACCACCGATGGATGCCGGGAAATTAAAAGCCAAGGAGTTAATTGATTCGCCATTGGGATACTACAATCTGCATGGTGTGGCGGATGCAGGCGAGTGGTATGGACAAAAGGATTTCCTGGATCGAGGAACAGGTCCGGATTATCCGATTGCATTAAGACCGTCTGACTTAAAGAACAATGGAAACCACCCATCAATCGTTTTTTCAGAAGCATGTTATGGTGGGTTGGTGGATGGGAAAAAGGAAACCAATTCAATTGCACTCCGATTCCTGGCTCTGGGTACTCATGCCATGGTAGGTTCGACTTGTACAAGTTATGGATCCATCTGCCTGCCATTGGTGGGGGCAGATTTGCTCGCCAATTATTTCTGGAGACATATCCGGGAGGGATATACAAGCGGTGAAGCATTGATGATGGCAAAGATCAGTCTGGCACGGGAAATGACCAAACGTCAGGGCTATCTGGATGGAGAGGATCAAAAAACCTTGCTTTCATTCAATTTATTTGGAGATCCACTTGCAGCCTGGAATGACGGGTCATTAAATTCAAAGGGAGTTGTTCGCAGTCGCATCCACCCGGGTGTAAAGACAATCTGTGATCATTCCATGCGGCAGGTCGAGACGGAAGAGCAGGAAAAATTGGCAGTACCTCCCCGAATCGTTAATGATGTAAAGTCGCTGGTTGAACCTTACCTGCCAGGATTACAACAAGCTGAGATGGACATCCTGCAATCTGGTAATTCCGGTTGCAATCACCAGGATGAGCCGTGTAAAGGATGCGCCATTCATGGACGCAAACCGAAATCCACTGCTTCAAAGAGAACCTTGATCATTTTCAAGAAGGAAGTGGAGATCGAAAAACATTCGATGATAGCTTATGCCCGGATTACCCTGGATGAGTCAGGGAAAATCGTAAAATCAGTTGTTTCACGCTGATCCGGATTGCCTCAGCCTGGGTAGGTAGTCAAAGGCAGGGTAGTTGCTTCCTGCGATGTCATGGCGTATAATCATACCATTCTGAAATTAACCACGAATGGATGGAGAATTTTGTCATGAAATCGCCACTGACCGGAGCACAGATTCGTCAATCATTTATCGAGTTTTTTATTCAACGCGGGCATACAAAGATAGCTTCTGCTTCGCTGGTTCCTGGTGGCGACCAGACCCTGCTGTTCACAAATGCGGGAATGGTGCAATTTAAAGATATATTTCTGGGGACCGATCAACGACCTTATACACGAGTAGTAAATTCTCAAAAATGTATGCGGGTTGCAGGGAAACATAATGATTTGGAAGATGTGGGACAGGATGACACCCACCATACTTTTTTCGAAATGCTTGGCAACTGGTCTTTTGGGGATTATTATAAAAAGGAGGCAATTGCCTGGGCGTGGGAGTTACTTACTGAGGTATGGGGACTTGATAAAAACCGCCTGTGGGCAACATATTTTAAGGACGATCAGGGAAACATACCCACGGACATGGAAGCTGCTGAAAATTGGCTTTTACAACCCGGGATGAATCCCAATCATGTTTTACCTTTTGGAAGAAAAGATAATTTTTGGGAAATGGCGGAGACTGGACCTTGTGGTCCCTGCAGCGAAATTCATATCGATCGCGGTGCGGAATATTGTGACAAGCAGGGCATTCCAGGTCATGTCTGCCAGGTGAATGGAGACTGTGTACGTTTTACAGAGTTATGGAACCTGGTTTTTATCCAATACAATCGATTAAGCCCAACTGATTTGGAACCCCTGCCGGCAAGACATGTGGATACGGGAATGGGACTGGAACGAGTGGTTTCAATTATCCAGGGAGTTGATTCCAATTATGCAACGGATCTGTTGTCACCGGTAATGGATACCATTCAAAGTCTGACTGGTGATGATGATAAACAAAGAAATGAACACCTGACCCCATATCGTGTATTGACCGATCACAGCCGGTCGGCGGCTTTTTTAATTGCAGATGGAGTAGTGCCCGGAAATACCGGAAGAGGTTATGTCTGCCGAATGATTATCCGACGGGCGGCAAGGTTTGGTTCGATGATTGGTTTGGTTGAGCCATTTCTTGCCAGGCTTGCCAGTGTAATTATTGAAAATTATGGTGATGCCTATCCGGAATTATCCCGAAATAAAAAAGCAATTCTGGATCAATTAACACGTGAAGAAATCCGGTTCCGGCGTACGGTTGAAGGCGGGGTATCGCAGCTCGAGGAATTACTGGCAGAATTAAAAGAAAATGGAGAATCCATCCTGGATGGCAGCAAGGCGTTTGATTTATATGCGACTCATGGGCTGCCTTTTGAAATCACACGTGATATTGCCAGGGAACAGGGATTGGATGTGGATGAAGCTGGATTCCGAACCGCCATGGAGGAACACCGCCTGATATCCGGTTCGGGAAAGGTATTTGAACAGGCGGGTGAAAATAATGTGGAATTGTACCGGTCCATTGAGGAAGATCTGGTGGAAGAGAAACTACTGCCAGCTGGTGGAGTGATATACGATCCTTATATTCATGAGAGAGAATCCGCATCCTTCACAGGAAACATATTGGCAATGGTGCGTGACGGTTTGCCTGTCGATCAGGCTGAGGAGGGGGACACAATCGATGTCATCCTGCCTGAGACCCGGTTTTATATTGAGTCGGGCGGTCAGGTTTCGGATACTGGAATCATAATGGGTGGGACGGGTTGGATTATCAAGATCACTGATATGCATAAACCTGTAGCAGGTATGATCGTTCATCATGGATATATTGAAACCACCCAAGATGTTCATCGTTGGTATGAACGATCTTTGGCGTATTTCCAAAATAAAAACCTTCAAGATACGGTTGTTGATGAGACGCTAGAACTCTTGCAAAAGAAGGGTGCCGTCAAGTTTGAGGACAACGTATGGAAGGTTACATCGGTTGGTATGATTTCCAGTATGTTTTATTTTTCTCCGTTTGATGTGGCGGATTTGAAAAATAATTTC
>CALMHE010000466.1 GCA_937863865.1 uncultured Anaerolineaceae bacterium
GTTTTATCATCGGATGATGACCCGCAGGACTCAGGAAAGCAACGAGGAATCCCCCCGGTTCATGGAACGCTTCCGAAGGTTCGTATTCAAATAAACCAACAGGATCTGACAATGGATGTCAATTTATTGGTCAATGAAGCCGAGGAATTATTTCCATTTTCGCAAGCTTTACGGCGTGATTTCCATCGACATCCCGAGTTGGGTTACCATGAAATCTACACGGCGGAAGTCATCAGCCGTGAATTGCGAAATATGGGCTTGCATCCCACGACTGGCATTGCGGAAACAGGAGTGGTTACTGTTATCGAAGGCAGAAAATCCTCTCCAGTTATTCTGTTGCGATTTGATATGGATGCGCTATCTGTCGAAGAGGAGACTGGTGCTGAATATGCTTCGGAAAATCCGGGCTGCATGCATGCCTGTGGACATGATGGTCACATGGCTATTGGTTTGACAATAGCACGGCTGTTAACCGCACATAAGCAGGAATTAAACGGTAGTGTAAAAATCATATTTCAACCAGCAGAAGAGGGATTGAACGGAGCAGAACGGATGGTGAATGATGGGGTCCTTGAAAATCCACCGGTGAAGGCAGCATTGGGAATGCATTTATGGAATGAAAAACCAATCGGGTGGGTGGGGGTGACGAAAGGACCCATCATGGCTGGATCCGCAATTTTTGATATTATGATTACAGGGCACGGCGGGCATGGAGCCTTGCCCCACCAGACAAATGATCCGATCGTGACAGCGTCCCAGGTGGTGATGGGTCTGCAAACCATAGTTTCCCGCAATATCCCGCCAGTGGAAGGGGCTGTGATCAGTGTCACCGAGTTTCACTCGGGCGAAGCCTTTAATATTATTCCTCCATGTGCGAGACTGGGTGGAACGATTCGTTGGTATGAAGAATCAGTTCGTGAGATATTAATGGAGCGATTTACGCAGGTGACTCAAGGAATATGCACAACGATGGGGTGTACGGCAAAAATCGATATCAAGCTCATCACGCCTGCTGTCGTTAATCATCCTGAAATTACCGAACTGGTGGGGAAGATAATTCACCAACACTTTCCGGACAGGGAAATGGATTCTGCATACCGGACAATGGGCTCGGAGGACTTTGCCTTTATATTGCAAAAGGTTCCTGGTTGTTTTTTACTGGTGGGTTCAGCAAATCATGAGTTGGGATTGGATTTTGGACACCACCATCCAAGGTTTGATTTTGATGAAGCCATCCTGCCCGAAGCTTCAGCCATGCTGGCATTTCTCGTTTTCCAAATATTGGAGAGGCTGAATTGACACTCATCCGGGGGGTTGAAAATATTTCTAGCTTGTTTCGCAACCCACCCCAACGGGTGGTGTCTCTGATTCCCTCCATTACTGAAAGTCTGTTTGATTTGGGGGCGGGGGAAATGGTTGTGGGGGTTACCGATTATTGCATTCATCCGGATGACAAACTGGTAGAAATACATAGAGTTGGGGGAACAAAATCCCCCCGTCTGAAGGATATATTAAATTTACAACCTGATCTGGTGATTGCTAACCAGGAGGAGAATCCGCGCCAGCTGGTTGAAGATTTATGCAATGCAGGCATAACGGTCTGGTTGATCTTTCCCAAAACAGTCCATGGAACTTTACAGATACTTTGGGCAATTGTGCAAATCTTTCGGTTGGAGGAAGGTAATTGTAAAATGAGATTGTTGGAGGATGCTGTCAGGTTTGCGGAGCTGGCTCTTCCGGATGGCAGGGCAACATCATACTTCTGCCCCATCTGGCAGGGTGATCTGGGTGAACAAACCTGGTGGATGACTTTCAACGGAGATACCTACCCATCGGATTTACTAGGAACTATGGGTGGCAGGAATATATTTCAGGAACGCCAAAGGAGCTATCCGTTGGAAGCAGATCTGGGATTGGCTGAACCGGAGAGCCCGGAGGGTAGGGATACCCGCTATCCTCGTGTGATCGGTGATGAAATCATTGCCTGCCAACCTGAGGTGATCCTTCTGCCAACAGAACCTTATCAATTTGGATTGGAGAATATTAATCAATTCAAGGAATGGTTTTCAAACACTCCGGCAATTCGGATGAATCAAATATTTATTATTGATGGAAGTTTACTCACCTGGCATGGCACCCGAATGGGAAAAGCCATCGGAGAGCTGGGTGGATTATTATCTTAACGAGTTGGCATGCGATTTGAA
>CALMHE010000467.1 GCA_937863865.1 uncultured Anaerolineaceae bacterium
GGTTGACTTTGATGATGCAAGCTGGGAGGATTTCCAGGTGGGCGGTAGTTGGGGCGGTTATGATGTCACCGCCTGGTTTCGATTGAAAGCAGCCATCCCCGCCGGCTGGGAAAATCAATGCCTGGGGCTGGAATTCAAAAT
Source organism: uncultured Anaerolineaceae bacterium (assembly GCA_937863865.1). Lineage (GTDB taxonomy): Bacteria > Chloroflexota > Anaerolineae > Anaerolineales > Anaerolineaceae > CALMHE01. The sequence continues at coordinate 142 of CALMHE010000467.1, forward strand.
GGGATCCTGTGATGGATCTGAATCATCAGCTGAAACCATGTTGTATGTGAATGGCATCGAGCTGCAGGGATTGGATCGATGGCATGAGGAAGCCTGGCTTCCGCCTGAATATATTCAGAAGGGTGAATTTACAATTGCCCTGAAAGCCTGGAGTGGGGTCATGGGAGCGCCGGATCAGAGGAGGTTCAGCCTGGCAAGACTGGTTTGCCGGGACGAAGCCTGTGAGAAGGTTTATTATCTTGGCAGTACCCTGATCCAGGTGGTACGGACGCTTGACGAGAATGACTTGCGCCGAATTCGCATATTGCAGTCGCTTTACCAGGCATTTCTACTGATTAATTTTATCAATCCGGGTTCAGAGTCTTTTTACGAAACAGTCCGGGAAGCGCTTGACGATTTGCAGAATAAAATGGAGGAATGGTCAGGTTTTACGGAAATTAAACCGGTGGTGACCTGTGTGGGTCATGCGCACCTGGATATGGCATGGCTGTGGCGGATGTGCCACACACGGGAAAAAGCGGCGCGCACCTTTGCCACCGTCCTGCACCTGATGCGCCAGTATCCGGATTACCGCTTCCTTCATTCCTCGCCAGCGCTCTATCAATTCCTCAGGCAGGATCATCCACAACTGTATGAACGGGTGAAGGAGAAGATAGCCAGGGGGGAATGGGAAATAACAGGCGGTACCTGGGTGGAGATGGACACCAACTGCCCTTCCGGGGAATCACTTGTCCGCCAGTTTCTGCATGGCAGGAAATTCGTGCGGGATGAATTTAACCGGGTGATGGAATTGTTATGGCTGCCGGACGTGTTTGGTTACTCCGCAGCGCTTCCGCAAATAATTCTGAAAAGCGGCTTGAAATATTTTATGACCACCAAGATCAGCTGGTCGCAATTCAACCGCTTTCCTTATGATACCTTTCACTGGCGTGGGTTGGATGGTTCCGAGGTGTTGACTCATTTTGTCACCACCCCTTGTGGAGAATATCGCTTTTATACCTATAACGGGTTGACCCGACCGCAGGATGTGCAGGGAATCTGGAAGGAATATCAGCAAAAGGATCTCAATGATGAGCTGTTGCTGGCATTTGGCTGGGGGGATGGCGGCGGTGGACCCACCCGTGAGATGCTCGAATCAGCCCTGGCGCAGCGGAATTTACCCGGTCAGCCCTGTGTAAAACTGGGTAAGGCGGAACCATATTTTGAGCGGTTGGAGGAGCGCCTGGCGGGACAGGATGTACCGGTCTGGGATGGTGAACTCTACCTGGAATATCACCGCGGCACCTATACATCACAGGCGGCAGTCAAGCGAGCCAACCGGAAAGCCGAAATTCTTTATCATAATGCGGAATGGATGGCAAGCCTGGCAGACCTCCTGACCGGATCGTCGGACTACCCGGCGGAGGAATTGAACTCCGGTTGGGAGACCATCCTGGTGAACCAGTTTCATGATATTTTACCGGGTTCCTCCATTCACCCGGTATATGAGGATACCCTCAGGGAACTGGACGAGGCTGCTACGATTGGCAATGATGTTGTGATTCGTTCTTCCAATCTCCTGGTTGAGAATATGCCGATTCCGGAAGGGTTGGTGGTTTTTAATTCGCTGTCCTGGCAGCGGAATGATCTGGTGGAAATTCCCATCCCACCGGAAATGACTGGCAGGACATTGCAAAAATTAAATGGCGTCCCCATGATCTCCCAGTCTGTCGAAAAAGATGGCGGAAAACATCTTCTGGTTGCAGTGCAAGGGATTCCATCGCTGGGTTACCAGGCTTATTCATGGACGGATGCGAAGGTAAAGGCAAAAAACGAACTCCTGATAACACCCACCCGGTTGGAATCCCAGTATTATGTTATTGGACTCAATCCTCATGGTCAGATCGAATCCATTTTTGACCGCCGCCATGGGAGGGAGATCCTGGCTGCGGGGGAACGCGGCAATGTTCTGCAAACCTTTGAAGATCGACCCATGAATTTTGATGCCTGGGATATTGATATCTATTACCAGGAAAAAATGCAGGAAATCACTGATCTGGTCGATGCTGTGGTGGAGGAGGAAGGACCACTGCGGGGCACCTTGAAGCTGGTATGGAGGTTTGGAAAATCCACCCTCATCCAGCGGATTCAAATTTATTGCGACCAACCGCGGATTGATTTTATAACCGAAGTTGACTGGCACGAACAACAAGTATTATTGAAAGCTGCCTTCCCGGTGGACATCCGTTCCACACGCGCCACCTATGAAATCCAGTTTGGCAACCTGGAACGCCCCACTCACTGGAACACCAGCTGGGATTGGGCACGTTTTGAGGTTTGCGCGCACCGGTGGGCGGACCTGTCTGAGGGGAATTATGGTGTTGCTCTGCTGAATGATTGCAAGTATGGTTATGATATCAAGGGCAATGTGATGCGCTTGACATTAATTAAATCCGCAATTGAACCGGACCCGCAGGCGGATCAAGGCATGCATTATTTCACCTACAGTTTGCTGCCCCATGCCGGTGATTGGCGTGTGGGGGATGTCACCCGGAGGGCGGCTGAGTTAAATGTGCCACTTCTCACAAAAAACGGTTTCAGGGCTGGTTCGGAATCCACCCTGCCGCTGGAATTATCATTGGCTGCGGTGGACGCTGAACATGTCATCCTGGATACAGTGAAAGAAGCCGCCAATGGGGATGGTTGGGTGGTGCGGTTTTATGAATATCAGCAGATGAGTAATCCTGCTGTGCGGGTGAATTTCTGCAAATCTCTGTGCAGGGCAGTGGAGTGCAACCTCATGGAGGAGGAATTCCAACCGGTTCAATATGATGAACAAGGGATTACCTTCCCCATTCGTCCATTTGAAATTAAAACATTCCGGATCTGGTTTTAAATCAATTATCTTGTGCCCGTCTGCCTAACGGGGCAGGTTATAAAAAAAACAAACTGCACATTGAACATAATAATTGTGATATTGTAATATACACCAATCATACCTCTTATGGTATGATTAATTTAAATTAATCCCTTATCTATCCTACAAGTCAAGGTGGCACATGAAAAAAAATGCCCGGGGGCATGTCTTGATTCTTGTCATTATTGTGTTTATCGTTGGAACGCTTGGACTGATGTCACCAACCGCCGCCCAGGGCGCGGCAATTTTGACTATCACACCCATCACCTGGGATGTCATTGGGCTGGACAGCAATAAGCCTGCTGACGGTCCGGATACTTTTCCCGTGGGGGCGAGGATATGCAATACCGGTGATGAACCGGCAATTGATTTGATTGTTGCAATGGTCTGGGACAGCACCAACACATTTATTAACTTTGTACCTGGATCATATAATACACTCACGATCCCATCTTTGCCAAATGGAACCTGCCGGGATTTCTATTACAATATCCAGATTACGCGGGACTCCGCGGCATATACCACCTCACGCCAATACCATATTACGGCTGCTGCGGATGGGCTTGCACCCGTTTCCACTCCAGCCGGACGATATTTGTATATTGAACGCCTGGTTTCACAAAACAGAAATTCAATCACCAGCATTACCTGCAATCAGACCAATCCACCGGTGGGAACTTTTCCCTGCGGCGGTGCTTATCCCAATTATTCCGTTGTGGTTGGAAATTCGTACGAATTTGTTTTCTCCCATAGTACATCAACAAATGGTTATGAACAGCTGGAAGCTTTTTTAAACTTTCCCAATGTTATATTCCAGATCGAATCCATTTCTGCCACCTATACAGCGCCGCCCGGATATACTTCGGATCGAATGTACCAGGATGGTTGTGGTTGGGATCCCATCACACGAACCTGCAGCGGAACAGGAAAAGTGGGCGGGAATGGTGTGGCGCGGTACATCGTCAGAATATTGAGCGAGGGACCTGCTTATGTTTCCGGTTTGATTTATGATTTTTCCGGCAACAGTTATCACTACAATAGCGACTTTGGTATCGGAGTCAACGTAACTGCATTGAACCCAACCCCGACACCTACAGCCACCCAGACCATTACTTCGACGCCGACCAGTACACTGACGCCGACCCCGACTGAAACAATTACACCCACGATCACCTCAACCAATACCCTCACTCCAACCAGTTCAGCCACCCCGACAGCTACTTCCACTGAAACTCACACACCGACTCCAACCCATACATCCACTGTAACGACAACCATCACCCCGACGGCAACCGACACGGTCACCCCCACGCCGACGGATACTCTCACACCGACGGCAACCGACACGCTCACCCCCACGCCGACGGATACTCTCACACCGACTCCAACCTATACATCCACTGTAACGACAACCAACACACCGACGGCAACCGACACGCTCACCCCCACACCGACGGACACTCAAGAACCTACACCCACGGAGACATTAACCCCGACAGTCACAACCACATTTACTCCGACACCCACGGATACATTAACTCCCACACCCACTTCCACATTTACACAAACTCCCATCCCCTATATTGATCTCTCTCTGGATAAACAAACTTCAAATTACCTGCCCCTGGTGGGTGAAACCATCACATTTTCCCTGGTGATTGCCAATGCAGGTCCGGCGGATGCAACCAATGTCCTGGTAACGGATGTCGTCCCCAGTGGATTTGGTTACGTTCCCGGCACAATCGCAGGAGGCGATCTGAGAAATGATCTGGACCCGTCAGGCTTGGGGTTAAGTTGGGTGATTAATTCACTGGCAGCCAATGAATCGACCAATTTATATTATGATGTGGTTGTTCAGCCGGCTGGGGTATATGAAAATTATGCTGAAATTACATCAGCTGACCAGCAGGATTCTGACTCGACGCCGGGAAATGGCAGTGACGACGAGGATGATGATGATCTTGTGATCATTTATCCCATTCCAGTAGCCGACCTGGAAGTAGTCAAAGATGACGGCGTGACGGCATATTCGCCAGGTTCAACCCTTACCTATATGATCGTCGTGAATAATACCGGTCCTTCGGATGTCTCCGGCGCGAGCATTTTTGACGCCATTCCCCTGCAATTCAACAGCTGGTCCTGGACCTGTACCATGAGTAATGCGGCAGGCTGTGACTCCTACACCGGGAACAGCGACTTTACTGATGCGGTGGATATACAGGCGGGTGGAAGCATCATCTATACCGTAGTGGCGAACATATCCCCGGATGCAACAGGTGATCTGTATAACCTGGTCACCGTGACCATGCCGGTGGGATGGGTCGATCCAACTCCAGAAAATAACAGCGATGACGATACGGATATTTTCAGCCAGCCTGATCTGACCATCCAGAAGGATGATGGTGGAATGACTGCCACCCCCGGGGGTGTGGTGGTATATACCCTGACTTATGCCAATGTCGGTACATATCAGGCGACAGGTGTGGTCATCCACGATACCGTACCGCAATACACGACCTTTGAGCCGGGATCCAGTACGAATGGCTGGGTCTGTGAGCCGGACAACAACCAGGGCAGCGACTGCCATCTGGATATCGGCACGGTGGCAGCTGGTGCTGGTGGATCGGTCCTCTTTGCTGTCCGATTGGATAGTCCACTGCCATCCGGTGTAACTCAAATTGAAAATACGGCAGTGATTGGGGACGATGGCGCCAGTGGCGGGGATCCGACCCCGGGAAATAATGAGGATGATGATACAACCCCGGTGGATGCCGCCCCGGATCTGGTGATCACCAAGGACGATCATTTAAATCAGGTTGCTCCGGGTGCTGTTCTCACCTACACCCTCACCATATCCAACGTGGGAACACAGGATGCAACGGGCGTACTTGTCCAGGATATTCTTCCCATTGGATTATCCTTTATTGAAGCCAGTGATGGCGGAATATTTGATGATCCAAGCCGGACAGTCACATGGGTGAGTTTCGATCTGCCTGTTGGAGGAATCGTCACCCGCACGGTCACTGTCCAGGTGGATAATCCCCTGCCGGACGGCGTAACGGAGTTTGTTAATATTGCCATTGTGAACGATGATGGTGAGAATGGCGATGATTTGAATCCGGATGATAATACCGGCACCGATACCGATGTTTTGGGTTCTGCTGCCAAACAAATTCTGGGGACGAATCATGATGAAACAACCGGATCGGAAGTGGCAATTGGCGAGCTGGTGCAATACGAAGTGTCGCTGGTGATTCGACAGGGGCAGCAAGTGGATTCACTGGTGTTGACAGATATTTTGGATCAGGGTCTGGCGTTTGTTGATTGTGAAGTCGATGCCCCGGAAACCCTGGTGGCAGAACCAATTCCACTGGATCAGGTGTGCAGCCTGGCGCGAGTGATCAGCACAGAGCCGGCTGGCAGTTCCAATCCCGCGGATGCGGGTCGTAAAATGACCTTGAATTTCGGTTCGGTGGCTAATGTCAACCAACAGGTGGATGAAGTTTTAAAGGTAAGGTATTGGGCGGTTGTTCTGGACAATGCTGAGAACCTCAGAGGAGTATCTTTAAATAATCAGGCAGTCTGGACATGGAGTGGAGGTGCTTTATCCATGGCTGCTCCACGGGTGGTGATTGTGGAACCGGAACTGGGATTGACAAAGACAGTCACCCCGGCGGAAGTGATGGTTGGTTCAATTGTCACCTACCGCCTGATGCTGGGTCATCTGCCTGATAGCAATAGTGCTGCCTATGATGTTGTATTGACGGACATTGTACCTGCACAGCTATCATATTTACCGGGCAGCCTGCGTTTCGTCAGCGGACAAATGCCGGTTGAATTGGTTGATTTAATGGCACCTCGATTATCAATTCGTTGGGATGTTTTCAACAACGTATCCGAAACAACCATTATTGAATTCCAGGCACGGGTCATTTCCATGCCTTCCAGTGGGGAAGTCATCAACACTGCCTCTCTGGCTTGGACCAGTCTGCCTGGAGATTTTAGTGATTCGCAGTCGATATACAACCCGCTATCCCATGAACGTTTTTATGATCCAGGATCTGCGGTGGATGTTTATGGGGTTGAGGCGTCGGTCGCATTGAGGGTTTCGCAGGTGGTACTGCCTGAAACCGGTTTTGCCCCCAGCCGGGTGACAGTTTTGGATGCCCAACCGGCGAAGTTAAAATACCAGGCAATGGGCAGTCTCTGGCTGGAAATCCCCGCATTGGGAGTCAAAGCTGACATAGTTGGGGTGCCCCTGGTAAATGGGAGTTGGGATGTGGACTGGTTGACGGACCAGGTCGGCTGGCTAAATGGCACCGCCTTCCCCACCTGGAGGGGCAACACCGTCCTGACAGCGCATGTTTATGATGCTGCTGGAAAACCGGGGTTATTCCATCAGATCAACCAGCTGCAATGGGGAGATCAGATCCTGATCCATCTTAATGAACAAACATACCGGTATGATGTCAGGCAGGTTTTATATGTCAATCCGGACAGCCAGGCTCCCTTGAAACATGAGGAAAAATCCTGGCTTACCTTGTTAACCTGCCGTGTTTATAATGAAAAAACAAACTCCTACCTGTATCGCCTGGCAGTGAAGGCGGTATTAACTTCCGTAAAATAAAGGAATCAATCGTTGTTAAGCATAAAACAACGGACTGCCTTGTAAACAGTCCGTTGTTTTATGTCAGGATGATTTATTATCTTGACGTGGACACGGGATTCGTGTACACTGAAAGTGCTTACAGGATAATTTACATGGTTCCAAACTCAAAAAAACCAACCATTTATGAAGTAGCCGAAAGAGCGGGAGTCAGTATTGCCACCATTTCCCGGGTATTAAACACGCCGGAAAAAGTCAATGCTGATACACGCAGCCGTGTATTAGCAGCCATTGACGAACTTGGTTTTATTCCCAAGGCTGAAGCTCGTGCAAGGGCTCTTTCCCGCACCAATCGGGTGGGGGTCATTACACCTTTTTTTACTGCGCCATCGTTTGTCCAAAGGCTGCGGGGAGCCGCTAGCGCACTTTCGCCATACAATCATGAATTCATTATCTATTCTGTGGATTCGTTGAACCGGCTGGCTGGTTTTCTTTCATCCATCCCGCTGACTGCAAATCTCGATGGTTTGATACTCATGTCACTGCCCGTTCACGACGATGAAGCTCAACGTTTGATTGATCATAATATTGATACCGTATTGATTGAATATTCCTGTCCGGGTTTAAACTCAATTGAAATTGATGATTTTTATGGCGGGCGGCTGGCAGCCAGGCACCTTCTGCAAAAAGGACACAAGCGGATTGCTTTTTTAGGCGACAAGGAGCCCTTGGATTATTCCATACATCCGGCAGGTCGCCGATTAAATGGAATGCGCCAGGAATTAAAGGGCGCGGGTATTGACATCCCCGATGACTATATCCGTCTGATCACAGACACTCTGGAGGAAACCAATCAGGCTGTCGATGAATTATTGAATCTGCCCACTCCGCCGACAGCAATTTTCGCCAGTTCGGATGTACAGGCGTTGAGAGTATTGAAGAAGGCACGTCAGCGGGGTATAAATGTTCCAACACAGCTTGCCGTGATTGGATTTGATGATATCGATGCCGCTGAATATTCAGATCTGACAACCATCCGGCAGCACCTGGATGAATCGGGCAAGATAGCCGCCGAATTGCTGCTTAACCGGATTGCCAGCAATGACCGCCCGGTGCAGCACATCCAGCTACCCCTCACCATTATTGAGCGCGACACCGCGTAATATCAGATTTGCGCCAAAATTCAAGGAGGTGATTATCCTCAAATCTGTATCGTTTCCACAAGAAAGAGTTCTTCTCGTAACCGACACTC
>CALMHE010000468.1 GCA_937863865.1 uncultured Anaerolineaceae bacterium
CAGTACAGCCATCCTTTTATCAGGCGTTTTAAAACTGCGGCAAGCGCTACTCCACAAACTAGCGTGCGCAAGCAAAAGAAAGGGGTTTATTCTACCGCAGAGCCTGCGGTGCGGCAGCGTGGAGACCTGCCGTAATGTCTCCGCCACGTAAGCGGGCGAAGATGAGTGGGGCGGTTAGCGGAGGCTGCGCCCTTCAGGGCTTACTGTATGGCTAATGTATCTTTTAAAAACATCAAGAAGGTTTATGACGAAGACGTTGTTGCTGTAGAGGAATTTTCGCTCGAAATTGAGGACAAGGAATTTTTGGTGCTGGTTGGACCATCCGGTTGTGGTAAAACCACTGCATTACGGTGCCTGGCTGGTCTTGAAGAAATCACGTCGGGTGAGGTTCGGATTGGTGACACTGTTGTGAATGATGTGCCGCCCAAGGATCGTGATATCGCCATGGTTTTTCAATCCTATGCTCTATATCCACACATGACAGTGTTTGACAATATGGCATTTGGTTTGAAACTTCGCAAGGTTCCAAAAGAAGATATTAAACGGCGAGTTGAAGAAGCAGCTGAAATCCTGGGCATTGAAAAACTACTAAAACGCCGTCCACGCGAATTATCCGGCGGTCAGAGACAGCGTGTGGCAGTCGGTCGAGCCATCGTACGCGAGCCTAAAGTCTTCCTCTTTGATGAACCGTTATCAAACTTGGACGCAAAGCTGCGCGTGCAAACTCGTGCTGAAATCAGCAAGCTGCATCAACGCCTTCAAACCACTTTTATTTACGTAACCCATGACCAGGTGGAAGCCATGACCATGGCATCACGAATTGCGGTGATGAACAAGGGTATTTTACAGCAACTGGATACACCTCAAAAGTTGTATGACTTCCCAGCCAACCAATTTGTTGCCGGCTTTATCGGCTCTCCGTCAATGAATTTTTTCCCGGCTAAGCTGCGGAAGGAAGATTCAAGGCTTTATGTGGCTGCTGAAGCTTTCACGGTTGAAATCCCCGAAAACCGGCTAAAAGCATATCTGCCTCATGCCGGCAAGGATATCATCTTCGGCATTCGACCGGAAGATATTCACAACCCGCTCTATGTTCCTTCGGGAATTCACACCGCACCAGTTGAAGCCAAGGTGGACGTGATCGAGTTGATGGGCAATGAAATCTTCCTGTACTTGATCAGCGGCAATAACCAGTATGTCGCCCGGGTGGATCCACGGACCCGCTTTACAGTGGATGAAAAAGTCCAGATGGCATTTAACATGGACAATTTCCATATCTTTGATGCAACATCCAATCCGGAAAATCCAGAAGCAATCCGGTAATTTATTTTGATTGTAGGTGTGTCAGACAATATTATTCTGTAGCGCAAGATTTCTTCTTGCGCTACTTCTCATTACAGTTGGTGGAGGTTTCAATGTATCGAATTGTCCTTTTACGACATGGTGAAAGTACATGGAACAAGGAAAACCGTTTCACTGGTTGGACGGATGTGGATCTGACTGAGAAAGGAATCCAGGAAGCCGAGGATGCTGCCAGATTATTACTGGAAGGCGGTTATACGTTTGATCTGGCTTTTACTTCCGTGCTAAAAAGAGCCATTCGCACCTTGTGGATTGTGATGGATAAAATGGATTTGATGTGGATCCCGGTACGTCGTTCCTGGCGGTTGAACGAGAGACATTATGGAGCCTTACAGGGCTTGAATAAATCTGAAACTGCTGAAAAATACGGCGAAGCGCAGGTTAAGATATGGCGGCGCAGTTATGATACCCGTCCACCAGAATTGAAACTGGATGATCCCCGTCATCCAAAATATGATTTGCGTTATCGTGATGTTGGTCCAATATTTTTACCCAAAGCGGAATGTCTGAAGGATACGGTGGATCGATTCATGCCTTATTGGTTTGAGGAAATTGTTCCAGAAATTAAAGCCGGCAAAAATATTATCATTGCCGCACACGGAAACAGCCTGCGCGCTTTGGTGAAATATTTGGATGATATCACCGAGGATGAAATCGTTGAACTCAATATTCCAACGGGGATTCCTCTGGTTTATGAACTGGATGATGATTTACAGCCAATCACCCATTACTTTTTGGGCGATCCTGAAGCCATCAAAAAGGCGATGGAAGCAGTCGCCAACCAGGGAAAAAAGAAATAAGATCAAGGAAGATCGAAAACAGGATACCTCATCAGGTATCCTGTTTTGTTTTTATTGATTAATTGAGACAGCTTTTCGGGAGAGCAATCCACCCCCAAACCAAAAAATAATTCCCATAATGGCAGTTAATACTCCTGTGAAAATAAAAAAATCCTGCCAAAGACGAACCGGAAACAGGCGGATCAAGGTATCAGAATAATAAAACAACCAGGAGCCGCTTTCGAAGAATAAACTATGAAATGATGAAAATAGTTTGTCAAAACTGATTATCACAAACATCAGGATGGTAAAGATCAGGATGATGGTTACCATTCCTCCCCTGCACAGTATGTGTCCATAATCAGATAACCATTTTCCAATCCATGCTGCTCCCAATAATCCCAGCAGGATAATACTGATTATTGTCCAGGCGATAACCATCCTTTGATATACGATCTGCACATCCTCCATATGACTCAATTCACGTTCGTTGTACAAGGGGGTGCCATCCGGGAATTGAAGATCCGCGAGAGTGAACAATGGAGCATTGGATGTGATGTATTCCAGGGATATGGTACCCCAGCGCATTCGATCCTCCACTGTGAAGCCATATGGATCCACCGGGAATGTTTTGGCATGATATTCGATATCCAGGGAAAAAGGATTAAAAAAAATCCGGATGGATGTCATTAATAAAAAAATGGGGATCAGGATCGGCACGAAAATTTTCAGGATGTGTTTCATGGTCGGGTTCCCAGGAGGGGTGTAAATAAATACGATAGAATCATTTCGTTTGTGATTAATTCAATGGGGGCAACGTCATCAGTGTACACGATATTCAATTGCGGTGTCGGTTGTATATTGGAAAGGGCTGATTGCATGGTTTCCAATAAGAGAGGGTGAATATCTTTCTGTAATTGAAGCCAGCTGTAATTATCCATCAGATTGGAAGTATTTGAAGGCTGGACGGTGGCAAACAGCAGGGTATTGTAGGCATCCGGCAGATCCACAACGTGGACAGAAGGAAAAACCTGCCTGATTGTACCTGTCAAGCCATCGATCAACCGGCGGTCAGTATCCATACGACCAACATTAATGACCATGACGCCATCGTTTGTCAGGTGATCATGCACCATTTGGAAAAATTCGACTGTGGTCATATGCCAGGGTATATATGGCGGACGATAGGCATCCACACTGATGATTTGGTATTGATATGGACTGGAATGAAGACCGGTTCGTCCGTCCTGGATAAAAACATTCAGATTGGATTCCGTCATCCCGAAATATTTTTCAGCCACAGCAACAATTTTGGGATCAATTTCAAAACCATCTACGATGATATCATTTCCATAAACTGCGGTTAATTGACGGGCGGTTGTGCCAGCAGCCAGTCCAAGTATGGCTGCACGTTGAACTTTCGATGGATCATAGGGAGCCGGGTTGAAGAAAGGGGCAATGGAGACCTGCTCCCAGGGTCCGTAATAATTTAATATGGAAGGATTGTAAATGGAATGGATTCCTTGTCCTTCATTTAATCGTAACAGCGTATAGCCATACTGTTCAAGTACCTGGATATAGTTATATGCTGATTCAGTTTCATACACCAGACCTTGGGAGGTTTTGTCTGAACCACGTGTTCCCAAAATTGCCAAAATTATTAAGACCACCGGCATCCAGATCCAGGGGAGAACCGGGAGAAAACCTTCACTTAACCATAAACCCACCAGTGCCACCAGGAGGAGCAATCCCCCAATTGCAACAAATGTCCGAAAGGTTCCAATGAGTGGGATCAGGATTAATCCTGGAAGAAAGGTACCGAGGAAGGAGCCAAGTGTGGAGATGGCATATATTTTTCCAGCTATCCTTCCGGCATGACGGGAATCATGCAGGGAGAGGCGGATGGCAAAAGGGGAGGCAGTACCCATCAAAATAATCGGAGCGCTGAACAGGATGAGAACTGTGATAAAAGCACCGATCATCCCTCCAAGAGCCAGCTCGTCAAATGCATTGGCTGCCATGCGGAGGATCGGTCGGGAAATTAATGGAATGCTCCCTACCAAAAAGCCGCTCCATATCAGGATCCGATAAAAGGTTGAAAATTTGGGAGAGTTGTCCGCCCAGCGCCCCCCCAAAAAGTAACCAGCGGTTAAATAAATCAGAATTAAACCGATAATCACAGCCCAAATCAGGTTGCTGGCACCAAAGTAATTCCCCAGCAAGCGGGACGCAGCCATTTCCACTGCCAGGCTGACCATGCCCGAGATGAATACGGTAAAGATCAGGTATTTTCGCATGGAACGATTATACCTTACCCGGATTGATTGCATTATTTCATCACAGGTTGCCAAGTACAAGGGGTAAGCGTACAATCATACCATGTGATCAAATCATGACCATAAGATCCTGGAGGATGAGATGAGAATTCTGACCGTGGCGAAGATGAAAGAATTGGAAAGCCAGGCTGATGCCCATGGCGTGACCTATGCAATGATGATGACACGCGCCGGGTGCGGAGTGGGAAATCTCATCACCCGCAAGTTTCCCGGTGGGGGACGGGCATTGGCATTAATCGGATCTGGAAATAATGGCGGCGACGCCTTGGTGGCTTTGCGTTTTCTGGCAGAGAAGGGCTGGCAGGTGGCAGCGTATCTTGTTCGCCCCCGGAATCATAACGATCCATTAATCCAGTCCGTTGCGGAGGTTGGAGGGATCATCCATGATGGACAAAAGGATCAGGAATTAACGGTACTCGGGCAGGTTCTCGATCAGGCTACCGTCTGGATTGATGGAGTATTTGGGACAGGTATACAACTTCCATTGAAATCTGATGTAAGTCAGGTGCTGGGATTTATTCAAAAGTATCGACCGAGGCGATATGTCGTATCTGTGGATTGCCCATCCGGTGTTGATTGTGACAGCGGAGAGATGGCGCCGGAGACATTAGCGGCAGACATGACCGTCTGCATGGAAGCTATTAAAACTGGTTTGCTGAAACTACCGGCGTTTGGCAGTGTTGGTGAATTACAGGTGGTAAACCTTGAATTACCCCAGGAAATCCAGGCAATTCCAGCAGGGGAACCCCAAATGACAACCATTGATGATGTGGCTCGCTTGATATCACCTCGTGCATTGGATGCCCATAAAGGAACCTTTGGGACAACATACATCGCAGCCGGGAGTATTAATTTTACAGGTGCACCCTGGCTGGCGGCGTCAGCTGCTTATCGAAGCGGGGCAGGCTTGGTCACATTGGCAGTTCCGGGAGGGCTTCATGCCGCCTTATCGGGATCATTGCCGGAGGTCACCTGGCTGATTTTACCGGATGAGATGGGGGTGATTGCTGCGGAGGGAGTTTCCACCCTGCTTCCGGAACTCAAAAAAGCATCCGCCCTATTGTTGGGTCCTGGCTGGGGGCAGGAGGAACCCACTGCCAGGTTTCTTTCGGGGCTATTGGGGGTGCATCTTCATTCGGGAAGGTCAGGAATGGGATTTCTCAAGACAGAAAGCGGTGGTGAAAAGTCAGAAAATCAGCTTCCACCATTGATTCTGGATGCAGATGCATTGAAATTATTACTGAAAATCCCCCGCTGGTTTGAATATCTTCCTCCAGATACCATCCTGACACCACATCCCGGGGAAATGAGTATCCTGACAGGATTATCGGTGGTGGAAATCCAGGCAGACCGCTGGGAAATTGCCAGGAAATATGCCAGGGATTGGAAATGCGTTGTAGTTTTAAAGG
>CALMHE010000469.1 GCA_937863865.1 uncultured Anaerolineaceae bacterium
GCATATAATAGAACAAACATTCTAATTTGTCAAGAGGGAATTTATCTTCTTTATTGATGCAATGGCGGGGAAAGCAATGGAATTGATTGCAGAGTCATTCAAATACCATGGATTAACTTGATTTTATAAATTAACATTTAAATTTTAAAAAATTGGTCTATACTAAATTTAGTGTGTCTTACTTATGGTCAGGAAAGGCGGATTTCCATGAATTCTTCCATCAATTTCCTCGTCTGCACAATATTATTGACTGGATCCACCTGGTTGTGGATTTTATTGGGACTTCTTGTTATTGCAACAGGCTTGTTAATCTGGTGCCTGATCGATACCGGACGGAAGCGGGTCATTGCGGAACCAATGGGTAAATCCCAAATTCAAGAAAAAGTTCAGGTGATTCCAACCACTGAAGCAGATGATTTAAAAATAATTGAAGGTATTGGACCGAAGATTGAACAAATCCTGCACTCAGCAGGAATTTACACCTTCCAGCAGCTCACAGATGCCAATGTGGATCACTTGCGTGAATTGATGCAGTCTTCCAACTTGAGGCTGGCTGATCCAGGTACCTGGTCGGAACAGGCGCGGCTGGCGGCAATGGGTGCCTGGGATGAATTAACAACATACCAGGGTACATTGAAGGGCGGCAGGAAGGTCGCTTGAAAAATCTGTTCCTGATAATTATGATTTTATTAAACGATTGATATCGGAATAACCGGTTAGTTTGAGATTCCAGTCCTGGCTATTGCCATCCACTCAGTGTATTGGGTAACCGGTTCAAAACCAATTTTCCGGTATATGGCAATTGCGGGTGCATTGTCTGCCCGGACATTCAACCCAATATGATCCACATTATTCAGCAGGGAATGGCATAGCTTGGCGGTAACGAGAGTACCCAGACCCATTCCCCGGTACTCAGGTCGGGTGGTGATGTTTCCCAGGGCTGCCACCCGATATTGAGGTGAATAGACATGGACCCCGGCAGCACTGATTAATTGACCATCCCTCCATATTCCAAAGTACTGACCAGTTTCCAACATGCGCGGGTCGAACCAATTATCCGGATAAGAGGATGCATATAAATCCTGAAGTACAGGCAAATCCCCGGAGGCAAGAGGCTGAACCCGGGCATCCTGTGGAGGCAGACATTCAACATTCTTCAACGTCATCTTCAGGTGCAAGCCATGGGAAGTCAGGTGATATTGGGCTGTGAAGGCAGCCTCCAAACCTTCTGACAGGTGGGAGTAAAACCTCCTGGGCAGAAATGGAAGTAAATGATTAAGTAAATCCAATCGGCTCGACTTGGAGCCATGTTCGGGTGCAGATGCCAGCAGGATGGGTAAATCCGTGCCGGTATACAACAGGGCAAGGTCTGTTATTTCACCTGCCCGGCATGAAGCGTACCAGGTTGTGTATTGCCAGAAGAAATCATCCAGATCGCCCAATTCATACAGGTGGATATCCTGATTGCGCAGCAGATACCGGGCTATGGCAGCCCGATCATGAATGCACAGTGGCGGCACGATTATTCGTCATCATTCCCGGAAGCCTGTGTCTCCCGATCTTTCAGGCTCGCATCAGCAGCCAAATCGAATGCCTTTGCCAGCTGACGTGCCTCCTGAGGTGTGACTGAGATGACAATATGATCCGCCTGCAGGAGTTTTTCCTCTTTAGGGCAGTCTTCTTCGATCTCAACACAAATATTGTCTTCAAAATCAACTTCGTCTTCACAATAATAGATTGTCAGTCTCAACGAACCGTCCAGAAGATGGATGATCATGGTTCACCTCATGTTATGGATGGGATGGCAAAAAAATGTTGACGATTAATCATTGGCAGTGTTATTCCTGTTTCGTTAATGTGAGTCACAATGTTTCCTGTGGGTTAATCATACCCCAATCAACGATCGGATTACAACCCTCTTGGGATTTAATAAACCAACAATAATGATGGATGCGAAGGAATCCAAAGATTTATCCAGCATTTTGATTAATCAGGGCGAACAACTCTCAACAGGATGTGATAAACGCTGACAAAATCCATGGAACGGGAGGGAACTAAAAATAAATTTAAAAAGATGGATTACTGTCGTAGGAAATCGCCCCTTGCGGGCAGTCGTCAATGGCGGTTTGAATATCCGGTTCCAGATGAACTGGAACGATATCCACAAGAACAATGGCTATACCTTCATCACCAAGCTGGAAGACGTCGGGAGCTGTGGTTTCACAGACTCCACAGCCAATGCATAGTTCAGAGTCGACATTAACCTTCATGATGTTCTCCGTTGGGAAAATAAGTATCGTAATTATAGATGAAGTCCATCCACTTCGTCAACCGGTGATGGATTGAAGTGGAAATTTCATGGCAGATGCCCTTATGCAATAAAATATATGCTTGTCCATCGACTGGTCAAAAGGTACAATCAAGGAACAAGGATAATGGAAACGAGGCAGGCATGGCACAACAACGCAGTGAAGAAA
>CALMHE010000470.1 GCA_937863865.1 uncultured Anaerolineaceae bacterium
GGGTTTGTTGATTTTCTGATCCGATTTGCACTTTATGTCCTGCCCATGCTGATCACAATTGGTCTGCCCATTCTGGGTATCTTCCTGCTCGTTCGTGGGCTGATCCAACGCCGCAGGAAACGCAAACAGGCTGTCACACCGGTCAACCCGCCAGAGGAAAAGTAAACTTCAATTTGAATGTCTGAATCAGCTCCCCATATCGATCATGCAGTGGGGAGCTGAATTCATTTTCTACAATTGGTCAGAGGGTTGTATAATAAAAAAAATCCCCTGCATATCCCGGGATGTTATTTCATAATATTGAATCGTGGATGCTTGGAAAGGAATTGTCATGGAAATGAAAACCCCCATTCAAAAACCCGGATTCTTTACATCTCCACTGTCAAGACATGGCTGGCCGCGTTGGCTGGTTATTGTGATGGGTGTAATCGGTATTTTATACATCCTCAATCCGACTGCTGGATTATTTGAGTTATTGCCGGATAACCTTCCCATAGTCGGCAATCTGGATGAAGGTGTGGCATGGATGTTGATCTGGTTCGGTTTGACGGAAATTTTTGAAGGTCGGAAGCCGAATATCATTGTGGAGACTCCCCCGGCATCACCCTGGGAGGAGGATTAATCAACTTCCATAATTTTTGATTACCGTGGAGATAGTTCCATGAAACGCATCTGCTTTCTACTGATCCTTCTCATCACCCTGGCGGGCTGCCAGGTGACCGCCTCCCCGACCGACCATCTGGAATCGGGCACACCCACACGGGCAATTTCATCCTCGCCCAGCCAGCAGGTCATTCTCCCGGACCCCGAATTATTTCCCGTAAGCTGGGATGAACGGTCTGATTTTACAGCCGGCTTGATTCCCTCCCAACAGGATATCCTGACCCACCTGCCGGGTGCCACAATTTATCACATCCTGGTTGACATACAGGATGACCTGAGCAGACTGAATGGATTGATGGAGGTCCGCTACACAAACCGGGAGACTGTCCCGTTGAATGAAATATACTTTCGCCTGTTGCCCAACCTTTACCAGGTGAAAATGACCACCGCCAATGTAAAAGTTAATAAACAGGATGCAGCCAGCGAAGCGGTGGGAGCATCCAGTTCCCTGCGGGTGGACCTGCCAACCCCTTTGGAACCGGAGACACCCATCGTCATCTCCATGGAATTTACAATCGAATTACCCCCAGGCGGCGGGAATGGATTGAATTTTGTGTATAACAGCCAGATCCTGGCTTTGGCGCAATTTTATCCCCTCATCCCGGTTTATGATGAGGCTGGCTGGCACATTGAAATTCCATCCGCTTCAGGCGATCCCACCTATGCCGATCCCGGCTTCTTCCGGGTGCAGGTGACTGCACCATCACAATACATGATGGCAGCTTCCGGCGTTGAAGAGGAGCCAAAAATTGATGGAACCCGGCAGGTACAGGTCTTCCGAGCTGGTCCGGTGCGTGATTTTTACCTCTGCGGAGGTACTGGATACACCTCGTTGACCACGACCCGCAATGGGATTGTTGTCAACAGTTATTCCCTTCCATCGCAGAAGGAAGGAGCCCGGCTGGCTCTGGATACCGCAGCGGCAGCAATCGATAGTTTCAATCAACGGTTTGCCCCCTACCCTTATTCCGAATTTGATATTGTCACCATTCCGACCGCGGTATTGGGAATTGAGTACCCCGGCATCACTGCCATCAATGAGGATCTTTACGACCTGGAAGGTAACGTCCGCGGCACGCCAAATGAAATTTACATGGAAAGCACGGTTGCCCATGAAACCGGTCATCAATGGTTTTACAACCTGGTCGGCAGCGATCAGCTGAATGAACCCTGGTTGGATGAAGCCGTCACACAATATGCCACTGCGTTATATTATCTGGATGCCTATGGCAGGAGTGGAGAGGAAGGTTATATCGAATCCTGGTATGCGCGCTGGGATCGAGTGAATCGGGAGGAAATTCCCATCGGTTTGCCGGTGGCAGCGTATGACAGTACAAATTCCTACAGCCCGATCGTTTACGGACGTGGACCCATTTTTCTATCAAAATTAAGTGACAAACTGGGTGAGGAAAAATTCAACACCTTTTTGAAAAAATATGTTGAAATTTATTCCTGGAATATTGCCAATACCGGCAGATTCAAAGAACTGGCAGAAGAATCCTGCGGATGCAAATTAACCTCCCTGTTCAAGGAATGGGTATTTGAAAAATAATAGCTTGAGAGGTGGAAAGGAACCTTCCAGGCTCCATGCCAGGTCCTGATAATTAATGGATCTCAAGAACTCTTTTCAAAAATAAAATTCCAAACGATCTCAAACATGACCGACCTGTTGGGATCCTGAATGAGTGAATGACCAAAACCGTCCAGCCACACCATCCGGCGGTCATTTGAACCCACAT
>CALMHE010000471.1 GCA_937863865.1 uncultured Anaerolineaceae bacterium
GGTGTTGGCAGGATGGGTTTATGTACGAGCATTGCCAGCACCTGCCAGAACAGCAGCATTCCCAATGTCGCCCACAGCAGATGGATCCGCTTCATACTGTCTCCTTCAACTCCGCGCGGATATGGGCACACATTTGTTGATACCCCCCATCCGATAAATCCACCTTTTGACCGCCATATGAATTCCTGATAATTTCTGGAACAGAGTTTATCCAATTTTGCAGGATCAGTATCTTATCACCAAGGAATGCTGCCTCCTCGATGGAGTGGGTGACTGTCACCATCGTCAGTCTGCCTTCACCATGCAGGTCATACACCAATTCCTGCAGGCTCTCCCGGGTTGGCAAATCAAGGGATGCGAACGGTTCATCCATTAATAACAGATCGGGTTCCAAAACCAATGTACGTGCGATGGCTGCCCGCTGGCGTTGACCGCCGGAAACCTGACCCGGGTAGGATTCCGCCACCTTTTCTATACCCAATCGTTCGAGCCAGAAGTTCACCCGTTCCTTTGCATTTACCGGCAAGGCTTCCCTGGGGGCATGAATACCATCCGGACCATAAAACCGCCTGATGCGTAAACCCAACTGGACATTTTCACGCAGGGTTGCCCAGGGCAATAAACCGTAATCCTGTAAAATCAACCCGGTGCGCGGTCGCGGACCGGTAAGTTCCTGTCCCCCCACCACAATCCTTCCAGTGGAAGGATGGAGCAACCCCCCCAAAAGATAAAGCAGGGTTGTTTTGCCACACCCGGAAGCCCCGATCACTGACCAGGCATCACCCACCTCCACGTGCCAGTTGAATTCCTGAAAAATGGGTGGTTTGTTGGCATACCGAAAAGTAAGGGAATCAAGCTGGATCATGCAAATGGCTCAGGGTAGAAAGGAATCATCAATCGTGACCATGTAATTTTGAGCAGCTGGTATCAATCCCCTATCCAATGCCCATTTCACGGCATCATTAAATTGCGATTCACTCGGAACCGATGCAGTTGGGAATGTCGGCACCTGGTAATCTCCAACGATTGCCTCCGGCACCAGTTTCAATTCCACCATCAGGTTCTTCCAGGCATCCTTGTCCGAATTGATATCATTTACTGCTTTTTCGATGGCTTCCATTAAAGCTTTTGCATCCGCCGGGCGCTCCTCTAAAAATTCTGTGCGGAAGGAGTAAACACTGTTGCTCACTTCAGGCAAGGATGTGTCATCAATGACCAGGATCGCCCCCTGCTGCATTAACAACGAAGCCAGAGGATCAGGCATTACAGCTACCTTCAATTCACCGGATGCCAGTAAAGCCGTTCGATCGCTGATTTTTGGCACTGCGATCTTGGCAATCTCTTCCTTCGAGATGCCGGCATGTTCCAGCACCCGGTCTGCCATGTATTCAATCACCGTTGCCTGGGAAATTCCGATGGGTACGTTTTTTAAATCATCCACTGTGTTAATCCCGCTGTCCTTTGCTGCCAGGATGCGGAAAACCGGGTAATCAGCTGTGGCAATTCGGGCAAACCGCAGGATTTTTATGGTCGCTGTCTCGCGGTTATAGTAGAGGGTTGTCACCAACTCATTCAACATTCCATCCACCTGGGCGGACTGCATCAACTGGTCGCGCTCGGGGGCGGAACCCACCGGAACCAGTTCCACATTCAAACCAGCATCTTTAAAATAACCCTGCTGCTGGGCAACATAAAGTGGCAGGGAATCCAAAACAGGAAGCAGGGCAATCTTGATGGGTTGGTCTGAGACTGCTGATCTAGAACAGCTCGCCAGAAGCAGGGAAAGAACGATAAGGAAAAGAGAAGAAAAATGATTTCCTTTTTTCATCGACATCCTCAAATAAGTGTGGGTTACAGGTATTATACTGTTTATTAAACCTTACTTCATAAAGATAGGATTTCCCATCTCCCGGTCTGGGTGACAATAAAAAAAGCCGCTTGCGCAGCTTTTTCTTTGCTTGGCGGGAGCGATCGCGCAGCACACTGGAAGTGCGGGATTCGAACCCTTTTCCCGCCCGGTCTGGGTGACAATAAAAAAAGCCGCTTGCGCAGCTTTTTCTTTGCCTGGCGGGAGCGATCGCGCAGCACACTGGAAGTGCGGGATTCGAACCCTTTTCCTGCCCGGTCTGGATGACAATAAAAAAAGCCGCTTGCGCAGCTTTTTCTTTGCTTGGCGGGAGCGATCGCGCAGCACACTGGAAGTGCGGGATTCGAACCCTTTTCCTGCCCGGTCTGGATGACAATAAAAAAAGCCGCTTGCGCAGCTTTTTCTTTGCTTGGCGGGAGCGACGGGATTCGAACCCGCGATCTCGGCCTTGACAGGGCCGCATGTTTGACCGCTACACCACGCCCCCGAACAGGTGAATAGTTTATCATGGCTTGATTTTGACGTCAAGTATTTTATGGTTTCGTGGAAACCACAGATAAATAATCCGATCGCGCCCATCCCTGGCGGTTTGGATCATATGGAGCCTTAAGGAACCACCAGATGTACCCATCCCCCTCGCGTGGTCCATCCAACACCTCAAATACCTCGGCTTCCATCCCCAAAAAGAGGGGATCATATGACATCCCCGCCCCGGCACGCAGACGCAGACCATCACCACCTGTGCCAAGGATCTGGACATACATCCCCGGTCCAATTCCATCCCCCACTACCGGCACTGAGGTCGGGGTTGGGGTGGACATGCTTCCTGGCAGCGGTAATGGTGTATTGGTAAAAGCAGCAATCACTGTTAATGCTGCAGTTGGTTGAGTTGTAACCGGCGTAATGGTCGGTTTAATGATTTTCAATGTCATGGCACTACCCGTGCACAATAAACCTGCCAGCACCACAGCTGCCAGCACTAGTACGAAGCTGATTTTCACCCTGTCCGGTTTCATATGACCTGCCTGGGAAGTCCCATTAATTTCTCATTTCCTGATAAACAATGGATATTTTTTTACCTTTTTTATCCATCTTCCTATTGATTATATACGAGGAAACCCCGCAAATGGGTATGATATAATCGCGTGCAATGAGCGACAATCCCCCCAGCGCACCCATTTTAAATAACCGGTATGAATTGTTGGAAACCATAGGTTCCGGCGGCATGGCTGTCGTTTATCGTGCCCGGGATTTAATGCTGGCGCGTCCTGTTGCCATTAAACTTTTACGTGAAAGTTATTCCCGCAGCGATGAATTCCGTGAACGCTTCCGCCAGGAAGCTCAATCAGCCGCCAATCTTTCACATCCCAATATTGTCACGGTGCACGATTTTGGTCTGGATCGTAACAGGCTTTACCTGGTCTTGGAATATATCCCCGGAACAGATCTCAAGGCGATCCTCAAGCAACGCGGCAGGTTGGAAGTCAAGGAATCGATTGATCTGATTATCCAGGCATGTGCCGGAATTGGTTATGCACATCGAGCAGGACTGGTTCATTGTGATGTCAAGCCCCATAACATGCTTGTCACCCCCGATGGACGCCTAAAGGTGACTGATTTTGGCATTGCCCGTGCCCTGGCATCCATTCACCAGGATGAACAACATCAAGTAGTTTGGGGTTCACCACTTTACTTTTCACCGGAACAGGCTGCTGGTCAGGCACCCTCCCCTGCTTCAGATGTCTATTCACTGGGTGTGGTACTTTATGAAATGCTCACCGGCAAACTTCCATTTGAGGCATCCGATGCTGCTGAACTGGCACGACTGCACCGAGAAGTGGCACCAGCTCCCCCAAGTCAGTTAAACCATATGATCTCACCCACCCTGGAACAGATCATTCTCAAAGTCCTTTCCAAGGAGCCTTCCGCCCGTTATCGCAACGCTGAACAGCTTGGGCGGGTATTGTTAAAATTCGCCCAAAAACCTGATCCTCTGGATGCCAAAATCCCTCCTTTGAGCCCGATGCCAACTGTCACATCACAACCGCCTATGGCAACACCTGTTCAACAACCGGAAATTGACCTCAATCCAGAAGAAACCCCTGCATCCACGGCTGCCCCAATGGCTGAGCAGATACCTCTGCAGGTGGATTGGGGAAACATCCTGCTTGGATTGCTGACTTTATTGTTGGTTGGTGGATTAATACCATTCTGGTTATATATTTGGTTTTCTCTCAACACAATTCGGTGAGATCAATCTCATGAGATGGGTCCTGTTCCAGTTAAACAAAAATCACGGCTATCGCCGTAATTCTTGTCATAGTTTTTGGGAAATAATATTTTTACGCGGTCTTGCCGAGAGTCCGAATACACTTGGCGCACAGAACCATTTTGATCTTGCGTCCATCCTTGAAGATCGAAACCCGCTGCAAATTGGGGCGGAACGTTCGGTTGGTCGCCCGCAGCGAGAAGCTGCGATTATGTCCAAAAGTTGTCGCCTTACCACACTTTTCACATTTAGCCATCGTCAAAAATTCCTTTCAAAAACGGTATTCCATCAACCGGGCAACCGATCATCCCGGTGCCGCGAGGATGAATTCTACCATAACCCGAAACTTTTTACAAGAATGACTGTTAACAATAAGGGTGAATAAAATGACTGAAAAATACATACCAAATGGAACAATTTTTATCTCACGGCGAGCCATTGCCACCATCGCCGCCCAATCTGCGCTTGAATCCTATGGCATTGTCGGATTGGCGCCAAAAAATTTGGCTGCCAATCTCGCAAATGTTCTGGTCAAAGATCCCATGCATGGCGTGGATATCGCCTACGATGGAATTAACATTGAAATCGACCTGTATTTGATCGTGGAGTATGGTCTGAGGATTACGACAGTTGCCCAAAGTGCCATCGATAGTGTTCGATTTCATATTGAAAAAGCTATAGGTGTCCCTGTCACCCGGGTGGATGTACATGTGCGTGGTTTGCGCATTAGTGATACAGACTGATCATCATCTTATGGTATATTAGAGAACATTATGAGTCAAATGGAACCAACCGCATTGGACAGGGGGCATTTCAAACAATCTACGACCGCTTTGGATGGACAGGGTCTTAAAGCATTATTGGAAGCTGGACTCTTATGGCTTAAAGCCAACCAGCAAACCGTGAATGCATTGAATGTTTTTCCAGTTCCTGATGGCGATACTGGAACCAATATGTTGCTGACAATGCAGGCAGCCTTTGCTGAAATTGCGAATTCCGGTGAAAGGAACATCGGTAGAATGGCACATGGTATTGCACAGGGTGCTTTGATGGGTGCCCGGGGGAATTCCGGCGTCATTCTTTCTCAACTTTGGCGGGGTTTTGCCCGGGCTTTGGATAATCTGGAAGTGATGGATGCAGCCACACTGGTACGCGCCCTCGAGGAAAGTCGTAACACTGCCTATAAGGGAGTGGTCCGTCCGGTCGAAGGCACCATCCTTACCGTTGCCAAGGATGTGGCGGCAGCTACAAATAACAGCCTTTCACATACCGATCAATTGGATGTCATTCTCGATGAACTGGTCCAGGCAGCTGATATCTCCGTAAGGAATACACCGGAATTATTGACCATACTAAAGCAAGCGGGTGTCGTTGACTCAGGCGGCAAAGGATTATTCTA
>CALMHE010000472.1 GCA_937863865.1 uncultured Anaerolineaceae bacterium
AATGAGCGGTCTGTCTTTGGCAGCCAAACAGGGTGGTACCGCGGGTTCCCTCCCGTCCCTTTGGGCGGGAGTTTCGTTTTAATTTCGGTTTTTTTACCGATCAGGAGGAAGGATGTCTGAAGAACACTCTATCTTAACTGAGTTGGAACAAATCCAACAGAAAGCACTTCGGGAACTGGCATCCATAGTGGATGATGCCGGTTTGGGAGCCTGGCGTAGTGTCAATCTGGGGCGCAGTTCACCCGTTATGCTGGTTTTCAGCCAGATGGGTAAATTCCCACAGGAAATCCGCCGTCTGGTGGGTCAGCGTGCCAACCAGATCAAGCTGTCATTGGAAGCCGCTTTTAATGAACGCCTGGATCAGATCCAGGAAGCGGCGCTGGCTCAGCGCTTAATCACGGAATGCCTGGATGTCACCCTGCCCGGACGTGCTTTTCCAGTCGGCAGACTGCATCCCACAACCCAAACATTACGTGAAATTTATCGTGTGATGGGTGAAATGGGTTTTCAGGTTTACCGCGCCCGGGATGTGGAAACGGATGATTACAACTTTACCCTGCTGAACATACCACCTTATCATCCGGCACGGGACATGTGGGATACCTATTACACCACCACACCAGGCATGGTGCTTCGTACGCATACTTCGCCGGGTCAGATCCGCGCCATGCGTGAATTTGCTCCCGAACCCATCCGGGTAATATTACCGGGGATGTGCTACCGGTACGAACAGGTCAGCACCCGCAGTGAAATTCAATTCAATCAGGTGGAACTGTTAGCTGTGGGACGCGGGATTACATTTGGCGACTTGAAGGGCACACTCACTGATTTTGCCCGTCGCATGTTCGGACAAAACGTCCGCACCCGGCTGCGCCCTTCATATTTCCCATTTACCGAACCAAGCGCAGAAATGGATGTGGAGTGTTTTGTCTGCGGCGGCAAAGGCTGCCAGGTCTGCAAGTTTGCCGGCTGGCTGGAAATCCTGGGCTGCGGCATGGTTCATCCGAAGGTATTGGAAAACGGTGGATATGATCCGCGCGAGTTCACCGGATTCGCTGCCGGCATGGGTCCCGAGCGGATAACCATGCTGCGTCACCGGATTGAGGATATTCGTTACTTCTGGCAGAACGATGTCCGTTTCCTGGAACAGTTCTAAGGAGGATTTCAAGAATGAAAGTTGTTCTTTCCTGGTTAAAAGATTACGTGGATATTGACCTTTCCCTGGTGGAGCTGGCGCGCCTGCTGACGCGCATCGGTCTGGAAGTGGAGGAAATCAACTCAATCGGTATGCCGTTCCCGGAGAATTCCAATGTCGGTGGCGGTCACCGGGAGTTCAAGATCAACGGTCTGGCATGGGATCCCGGGAAAATTGTAGTTGCCCAAATTGATGAGGTCATGCCCCATCCCAATGCCGACCGTCTGGTACTATGCCGATTGAATGACGGCATGCAGGAACTGATTGTCCTTACCGGGGCACCCAATTTGTTTGAATACAAGGGTGCGGGTACACTTCCCAAGCCGCTGAAGGTGGCATATGCCCGGGAGGGCGCCCAAATCTATGATGGACACGCGGAAGGTTTGGTGTTAACCACCTTGAAGCGTGCCAAAATCCGCGGCATTGAATCGTTTTCAATGGTATGCTCGGAAAAGGAACTGGGCATTTCCGAGGAACACGAGGGAATCATGCTTCTGCCGGGAGATGCCCCCACAGGCATGCCGCTGGTGGATTACATGGGCGACGCAGTGTTCGAGATCAACATTCTGCCCAATATGATTCGCAATGCCTGCATGCTGGGTGTCGCGAGGGAGGTGGCTGCTGCCCTGGGTAGACCTTTAAAGAAACCTCAAGCCGTACTCCCCAGGCTGGGGGATCCTATTCAGGGACAGGTGTCCATTCAAATTACCGATTCAAATCTCAACCCGCGTTTCGTTTTGGGTCTGGTGCGGGATGTCACACCCCAGCCGAGCCCGGAAAAAATTCAACGCAGGTTGAAACTGGCGGGAATGCGTCCCATCAACAGCATTGTGGATGCCACCAATTATGTGATGCTGGAAATTGGTCAGCCTTTGCATGCTTTTGACTACGATGTACTGGTTCAGCGCGCCGGCGGCAGGTCACCCGTAATCATCACCCGACCGGCTGCACCCGGCGAGACCTTGACCACGCTGGATGATGTGGAGCGTAAACTGGAACCATTCACCATCATGGTGACCGATACGGCAGGCGCACTTTCATTGGCTGGTGTAATGGGCGGCAGGGAAAGTGAAGTAACGGATCAAACCCGGACCGTCCTGTTGGAAGGTGCATGTTGGAACTTTATCAATATCCGCCGCACGGTTTCTGCCCAACGACTTAATTCTGAAGCTGCCTACCGTTTTTCACGCGGTGTACATCCGGCTCTTTCGGAGCTGGGTGTGGAACTGGGACTGGATCGGATGGCTGCCTGGAGCGGTGGTGCCATTGCAGCGGGACTGGTGGATGAATACCCCCTGCCTGCTCATGATCCTGTTGTACAAATATCCGGGGAGGATATCCGGCACCTGCTGGGAATTGAAATATCCCTGGATGTGGCAGCCAGCCTGTTGGAAAAGTTGGAATTCACCTCCCGCCTGGAAGGTGACAAACTGGTTGTCCAGACTCCACCCCACCGACTGGATATTGGAAATGGTGTCACCGGACAGGCTGATATCATTGAAGAAATCGCCCGCCTGTACGGGTATGACAACATCCCCGCCACCCGGCTTTCCTCCTTACTGCCGCCCCAACGGAACAATCCCAGTCTTGAAAAAGAGGAATTGCTGCGTGATGTGCTGGTCAGGCTGGGTTTACAGGAGGTGGTCACTTATCGGTTGACCGCCCCTGAACGCGAGGAACGGCTTGCTCCAATGAGCGGGGAGTATGTGGAATTGCAAAATCCCATTGCTCCTGACAGGCGTGTAATGAGGCGAAGCATCCTGGCATCGGTATTGGAGGTGGCGGAGAGGAACATCCGTTTGCGGGAACGGCTGGGGTTGTTTGAAATTGGTAATATTTTCATTCCTGATCCGGATGGCGGTCTGCCTGCAGAACCAACCTGGCTCGCCATCTTTCTGGCTGGGCTGCGCCGCCTGCCCGCCTGGAATATTCCCTCTCCTGAACCGGTTGACTTTTTCGATTTGAAGGGTTTGTTGGAAACAATGCTGGCAGAGCTTCACATTGATGATGCCATTTTCCAGCCCGCTCAGGATGAGCGTTTCCACCCCGGGAAATGCGCCGCCATCGTTGTAAATGATATCAAGCTTGGAGTGTTGGGTGAACTGCATCCCGCCATCCAAAAGCGGTGGGACCTGGGTGAACGCCCGGTCCTGGCAGCGGAAATTAACATGGAAGCCTTGCTGGAATGCATCCCCATTCGCCGGGAATCCCTTCCGGTCCCGGCTTATCCTGCTGTTTTGGAGGATATCGCCCTCATTGTGGATGAAGGGATCCCTGCCAGCCGGGTGGAGGAATTGATCCGGCAGACGGGCGGCAGACTGGTGACCGATGTGCAGTTGTTTGATGTTTTCCATGGCGATCAAATCGGCACCGGGAAAAAGAGCCTGGCTTACAGCCTGACCTACCAATCCATGGAGGGCACCCTGACAGATGGTGAGACTGCCCAGGTGCGTAACCGGATTGTCCGCCGGCTGGAACAGGAACTGGGAGCCAGGCTGAGAGGATAATATGACCGATCCCAAATGGCTGGCATGGGCGCAGCACATGCATTCCATAGCCCAGGCAGGTCTTACTTACTGCCGGGATCCTTTTGACAGGGAACGCTATGCCCAATTGAATGATTTGGCTGCTGAAATTCTCGCAAATTATACCGCTCACCCCCTCAATGTCCTTCAGGATATCCTGACCGGCGAGCGGGGTTATGCCACCCCCAAGGTGGATACACGCGGGGTGGTCTTCCAGGATTCAAAAATCCTCCTGGTCAAGGAACGCTCGGATGGCGGGTGGACCCTGCCTGGCGGCTGGGTGGACTTGGGTGAAACCCCCAGCCGTGCAGTGGAGCGTGAAATCTGGGAGGAATCCGGCTATGAAACGCGCGCAGTCAAGCTGCTAGCGCTGTATGATCGCAATCTGCATGGGCATCCCCCGTTTATATTTCACACCTACAAACTTTATTTCCTGTGTGAATTGACAGGCGGTGCACCGGCGATGAGCATGGAAACTGACGGGGTGGATTTCTTCCGTGAGGATTCACTTCCCCCGCTTTCCATCATGCGCACCACGGAATCGGTTCTGCATAGGATGTTTGAACACCATCGAAACCCCGACCTGCCAACGGATTACGATTAATTCGATTACAATATTCCTGAAATCATGGCAAAACGGACGCTGTATCTCCTTATTTTTATATTAATCGCCGCCCTCCTGGCAGGATGCGTTTCACTGGCGGCATACAATCCAAATGCCACCCGCCACCCGGATCCAACTGGAACTGCCACGCAGGTGCTGACCACTCCAACCCCACAAATTCCAACTCCCACACCAACCGCAATACCGGATTGGTGGGTGGAACCGGATGCTCTCAGCGGTTTGAAGATCGAGTTCTGGCACCCCTGGACGGGCAAAATGGCTGAGGTTGTCGCGGCACTGGTGGTTGATTTTAATCGGTCCAATCCCTATGGAATCAGGGTTACCGGCAGGGATTGGGGGGGAAACAGTGGTCTGTCCGGGCAGGTGCTCAACAGAGCGTATTTGCCGGAATTGTTAATGGCAAATCCGGAACAACTGGCTGCCTGGCAGGCGGAATCCCTGGATTTGGTTGACCTTGCAGGTTACCAAAATAATCCCACGTATGGAATTGCAGAGGATGACTACTACCCTGTATTTCGATCCGGCGAGGGAGGGATACTGACATCATTGCCAATCCAGCGGTCAGCGCGGGTGCTTTTTTATAATGTCACCTGGGCAAAGGAATTGGGATTTACAACCCCCCCCGGGACCCCGGAGGAATTTCAGGAACAGGCGTGCAGTGCGGCTGAAGCCAACCGGTCTGACCGGTCAGTGGAAAACAACGGAACCGGCGGTTGGTTGTGGGAATCTGATGCGCTCACATTGGCGTCCTGGTTTGCAGCTTATGGGGCGTCCCTGCCAGAATCATTGGAGTCTGCATATCAATTCAATAACAACAACGTGGTGGATGCCTTCACCTATTTGCGCAGTTTACTGGATTCAGGTTGTGCCTGGTCGGGAAAAACACTTTATCCATATGAAATTTTTGCAAAGAGGCAGGCTTTATTTATTTCCGGGAGCTTGCAGGACATTCCGTCGATCAAAATAGCCATGCCGCATTATCAAAGCACAGATGCCTGGACAATCCTGCCATATCCGGGAGTAAATGGTGAAAAAAATACCATTACCAATGGGGTCAATTTTGCCATTCCATCATCCGATCCGGCACGGCAGCTTGCCGCCTGGATATTTGCCCGCTGGATGCTTCTGCCGGAACAACAGGTGAAGTTGATTCAGGCAGGTGGAACATTTCCACTTTCCGAATCGGCAATGGC